>DUOR01000221.1 GCA_012838715.1 Actinomycetales bacterium | reverse complement strand
GCATCGGTTCCTGGCAGGCGGGCACCCCCGCCGAGGGCCTCGCCCACTTCGGTGCCCGCTACGACGATTTGGCGACCGAGGTCGAGCTGCTCGAGGCGCGCGTGCGCACGCACCCCGAGGAGGCCGCCACGGTGCGGGCCTCCGCCACGGAACTGAAGGGCCAGCTTGCCGACGCCGCCGTGATCGGCGACCTGGGTGCCCTGGACAAGCGCCTCGCCGCAATCCTCGACGACGCCGACGCCGCGGGCGAAAAGGCCAAGCAGGACAAGGCCGCCCGCCGCGCCGCCGCCATCGAGCGCAAGGAGAAGCTCGCCGCGGAGGCCGAGGACATCGCGGAGAACTCCACCGACTGGAAGACCGCCGGCGACCGCATCCGCGCGATCCTCGACGAGTGGAAGCAGATCCGCGGCATCGACCGCAAGACCGACGACCAGCTGTGGAAGCGCTACTCCCGCGCCCGGGACGCCTTCAACCGCCGCCGCGGCAGCCACTTCGCCGAACTCGACCGCAACCGCGCGTCGGCGCGCCGGGCGAAGGAGGAGCTCATCGAGGAGGCCGAGGCCATCAAGGACTCGACCGACTGGGGCGCCACCGCCGCCGCCTACCGCGACCTGATGGGCCGCTGGAAGGAAGCGGGCCGTGCCCCGCGCGACGTGGACGACAAGCTGTGGAAGCGCTTCAAGGCCGCCCAGGACCACTTCTTCGCCGCCCGCAACGCCGTCAACGCCGAGCGCGACAAGGAGTTCGAAGCCAACGCCGAGGCCAAGGAAGCCCTGCTGGCCGAGTACCGGGATCGCATCGACCCGGCGAAGGGCCTGGACCACGCCCGCTCCGAGCTGCGCAAGCTGCAGGAGCGCTGGGAGGAGATCGGCTACGTGCCGCGCGGCCGCGTCCGCGAGTTCGAGGACAAGATCGGCGCCCTGGAGAAGCGGGTGTCCGAGGCCGCCGATTCGCAGTGGCGCCGCACCGACCCGGAGGCGCAGGCCCGCGTGCAGCAGTTCGCCGACCGCGCCGCCGAGTTCGAGGCGAAGGCCACCGAGCTGGAGGCCGCCGGCAAGGCCAAGAAGGCCGAGGAGGCCCGGGCGCAGGCCGCGCAGTGGCGCGAGTGGGCCGACGCGGCCGCCGCCACCCTGCAGGACCTCTAAGGGAGGGGCGGCAGATATCCTGCCGCGTTGCAATCGTCATCGGCGCCGCCGGTTTCCTCGGCGCCCACCTGTGCCGCTCGTTGGCGCGGGCCGGCGCCGAACTCCGGGTGCTTGTGCAGCCCTCCGACGGTCTCGCGGGCCTGGACGGTCTGCGCCTGATGGCCGTCCAAGGCGACGTCCGCTCCGCCGCGGACCTGGACGCCCTGTTCGCAGGGGTGGCCGACGGCGCCGACGTGACCGTCTACCACCTGGCCAGCCGCATCACCATCGAATCGCGGGTCACGCCCTCGGTCCGGGAGGTCAACGTCGAGGGGACGCGGGAGGTCATCGGCGCCTGCCTGCGCAACGGCGCCCGCCGCCTCGTGTACGTCTCATCCGTCCACGCCATCCCCGAACCCGACCCCGGGACCGGCGAGGACGGCGGCGAGCTCGTCATCGTGGAGCCCGACCACTTCGACCCCGAGCTGGTCGTCGGCGGCTACGCCAAAACCAAGGCGGAGGCCACGCAGCTGGTGCTGGACGCCAACGGGGCCACCGTCGGAAAGCACGGCGGCGCGCTGGAGACGGTCGTGGTCATGCCCTCGGGCATCGTCGGCCCCGGGGACGTCGGCGGGGGTTACCTGACTGCGCTGGTGCGCGACCTCGCGAAGGGGTCACTGACCAGCTACGTGGACGGCGGCTACGACTTCGTGGACGTGCGCGACGTCGCCGACGGCATCATCGCCGCCGGCACCGACGGCGTGCCCGGGCGCCCGTACACGCTGACCGCGCGGCGCATGGAGATGGACGAAATCGTGCGGGTCAGCCGGGCCGCCCGCGGCCGCCGCACCCTGAAGTCCGTGCTGCCGATGTGGTTCGCCCGCACCGTCGCGCCCATCGCCGAAGCGGCCTACAAGATGGTGCGCAAGCCCCCGATCTTCACGCCGTACGCACTGCACACGCTGGCCGCGGAGGGGCGCTTTTCGACGGAGGCCGCGCGCCGCGACCTGGGCTGGGATCCCCGCGACCCCGCCGATTCGCTGCGCGACATGGTGCACTGGCTCGACGGCCGCGGGGAGCTGAAGCGACGCCGCTGAGGAGTCCGGGAGGCTGGCTCAGCGCGCCGCGAGGCTGGCGCAACGCGCCGAAAGGCTAGCTCTCGTCCGGCTCCGTCGCACCGGCCGTGCCGGACGTGCCGGTCCCATCGGTCTCCCCGGCCGACTCCCCGGCCCCGGCCTCGCGCTGGGCGCGGCGGCGCTTGGAGCGCTCGCGGCGGTCGTCGACCATGGCGACGTCGGTGCCGGTGTGCTCGATAAGGCCCGAGCGCAGGTACTGCTGCTGGGCGCGGAGCACCGGGTCGTTGTGCACTTCCTCGCGGCGCGCCTCGAACAGGGCGGCCTGGAAGGAGGTGCGGCGGAACACCAGGTAGGACATGGTGATGGCCAGCAGGATGGACAGGGCGATGCCCAGGGCGAGGCCCCAGCCGATGCCCTCGGACGCCTCCGACGGCGGCCGTGACTGCCGCATCCAGCCCGCGAACACGGAGTACGCGGCCTGGATGCAGGACACGACCCACGTGACGAACGCGACGATGGACGAGCGCGTCAGAATCGTCGCCAGCACCAGCAGCACGCCGACCAGCAGGATCGACGTGTAGATGCGCTCCGGCAGCATGGTGAAGTAGCGGTGCGCGACCTCGGTGTCCAGCAGGACGTCGTAGCCCAGCACGAAGCCGGAGTGCGGCGCGAAGAAGGTGAACGCCAGGCCGACCATCAGCGCCGCCAGGACGATGACGTTGCGGCCCAGGTCGACCTCGCCGCCGGCTCGGCGTTCCGCGCTGCGCAGGTCGCCGCGGAATTCGGCGAGCTTGTCCCTGCCCTCCGTCGCGGTCACCGGCCGCCCCTCGGCGGCCGTTTCGCTTCCGGTATCGACGCCCGACTCATCGTCGCGCTTCGGCACACTGTGCTCAGTCACACCCACAACCTTCGTTCCGGTTCGTCGTTTCCGCGGGCGCCGGGCGCCCCACAGAGGGCAAGCCTAGCCCGATACCCACCGGGGCAGTCGTCGGGGTGGTCCCCGCCTCCCACATGTCCCCCGCACGGGTGCGGCGGTGCGCCGCCACACCGGAGTCCGCGATGAGGTAGTGCGGCGCCGACCCGGTCACGGTGACGGTGACGAAGTCGCCGGGGCGAATCGCGTCGGAAAGCTCCACCCCGTCGGCGGGGTCGGTGTTGAAGTGCACCAGCCGGCCGTCGAAGGCGCGGCCCGACATGCGGCGGGTCTCCACGTTCTTCTTGCCGTCGCCGGCGGTGACCAGCAGCTCCAGGGTGCGGCCGACCTGCTTGGCGTTCTCCTCGGCGGAGACGCGCTCCTGCAGTTCGATGAGGCGGCCGTAGCGTTCCTTGACCACCTCCGGCGGCACCTGGTCCGGCATCGTCGCGGCGGGGGTGCCCGGGCGCGGCGAGTACTGGAAGGTGAACGCCGAGGTGAAGCGGGCGCGTTCGACGACGTCGAGGGTGGCCTGGAAGTCCTCCTCGGTCTCGCCGGGGAAGCCGACGATGATGTCGGTGGTGATGGCGGCGTCGGGCATGCGCTCGCGGACCTTGTCCAGGATGCCCAGGAACTTCTTCGACCGGTACGAGCGGCGCATGTCCTTGAGCACCTTGTCCGACCCGGACTGCAGCGGCATGTGCAGCTGGTGGGCGACGTTGGGGGTCTCGGCCATCGCGTCGATGACGTCGTCGGTGAATTCCGCCGGGTGCGGCGAGGTGAAGCGCACGCGCTCGAGGCCCTCGATGTCGCCGCAGGCGCGGAGCAGCTTCGAGAACGCCGACTTGTCGCGCTCCAGTTCGGGGTCGTCGAAGTGGACGCCGTAGGCGTTGACGTTCTGCCCCAGCAGGGTCACCTCGGTGACGCCCTGCTCGACGAGCGCCTGCACCTCGGCGAGGATGTCGCCGGGGCGGCGGTCGCGTTCCTTGCCGCGCAGCGCCGGCACGATGCAGAAGGTGCAGGTGTTGTTGCAGCCGACGGACACGGACACCCAGCCGGCGTACGGCGATTCCCGCTTGGCGGGCAGCACCGACGGGAAATCCTCGAGGGCGTCCTTGATTTCGACCTGCGCCTCATGGTTGTGGGTGGCGCGCTCCAGCAGCGTCGGCAGCGCGCCCAGGTTGTGGGTGCCGAACACGACGTCGACCCACGGCGCCTTCTTCACCACGGCCGCCTTGTCCTTCTGGGCGAGGCAGCCGCCGACGGCGATCTGCATGCCCGGGTTGGCGTCCTTCATGGGCTTGAGCAGCCCGAGGGTGCCGTAGAGGCGGTTGTCGGCGTTTTCGCGCACGGCGCAGGTGTTGAACACGATGAGGTCCGGGTCCGCGCCGTCGGCGACCGGCCGGTACCCGTTGTCCTCGAGCAGGCCGGAGAGGCGTTCGGAGTCGTGGACGTTCATCTGGCAGCCGAACGTGCGCACTTCGTAGGTGCGTCCTTCGCCGGCGCCGATGCCCGTGCCGTCGGCGGGGCTGATGGCGGTGCTGGTGGCGGTGCTGATGGTGCTGGGGTCGATCACACGGTAGAGGGTATCGCGCACCCGCCGCGCCTCCCCAATCGCCGCATCGCTTTACGACGCGCCGAGTTCGGCGTACCGCTCGTCCAGCGCCTCTTTCGCGATGCCCATCGACATTCCCTGGCCGAATCCCCGGCGGGCCAGCACACCGACGACGCGGCGCAGATCCCGGTCCCGGTCCCCGCGGTCGGCGGGCGCCCGGCGGATGGTGCGGGCCTTCTTTTCGGCCAGCGCCCGGGCGACGGAGCTTTCGTCGGCGTCCGTGACCTGCTCCAGGGCGGCCTCCCGATGGTGCGCGGCAACGCCCTTCTCCCGGAGCTCACGGTCGAGGACCATGCGGGATTTGCCGCGCGAGCGGGCGCGCTGGCGGACCCACTCGTGGGCGAAATGGGCGTCGTCGAGAAGCTTGGCGTCGGTGAGGGCGTCGAGGACCTGCTCGATGACCGCCGGCTGCCACTCTTCGTTCTCGGCGAGGCGGCCGCGGAGTTCCTCGCGGGAGCGGGCCCGCTGGTCGAGCAGCCGCAGCGCCCGGGCGCGGACGGGGGCCTTCAGCTGCTCCGCGTCCTCGTCGATGATGGGGCGGCCACCTTCGGCGGCGACCCGTTCCATCTCCCGGCGCAGCAGCTCCAGCTTCGCCCCGCGCGTTTCGTCCGCTCCCGTCATCGGCGGCTACTCGTCGTCTTCGTCGTCGAAGTCGATGTCCGGCACCACGTCGACCGGCGCGTCCGCGTCCGGCTCCGGCGTGGCGTTGGCGTACTCCCCGACCCCGAGCTTCTGCTTGATCTTGTCCTCGATCTCGGAGGAGATGTCCGGGTTGGCCTTCAGGTACTCGCGGGCCTTCTCCTTGCCCTGGCCCAGCTGGTCGCCCTCGTAGGTGTACCAGGAGCCCGACTTCTTCACGATGCCGTTGTCCACGCCCATGTCGATGATGGAGCCCTCGCGGGAGATGCCCTGGCCGTAGATGATGTCGAACTCGGCGATCTTGAACGGCGGCGACACCTTGTTCTTCACGACCTTCAGGCGGGTGCGGTTGCCCACCGCGTCCTGCCCGTCCTTCAGGGTCTGGATGCGGCGCACGTCGCAGCGCACGGACGCGTAGAACTTCAGGGCCTTGCCGCCGGTGGTGGTCTCCGGCGAGCCGAACATCACGCCGATCTTCTCGCGCAGCTGGTTGATGAACACGGCGGTGGTGCCGGTGTTCGACACCGCGCCGGTCATCTTGCGCAGCGCCTGGCTCATCAGGCGGGCCTGCAGGCCGACGTGCGAATCGCCCATCTCGCCGTCGATTTCGGCCTTCGGGGTCAGCGCGGCGACGGAGTCCACGACGATGATGTCGATGGCGCCCGACCGCACCAGCATGTCGGCGATTTCCAGGGCCTGCTCACCGGTGTCCGGCTGCGACACCAGGAGGTTGTCGGTGTCGACGCCCAGCTTGCGGGCGTAATCCGGGTCAAGCGCGTGCTCGGCGTCGACGAACGCGGCGATGCCGCCGGCCTTCTGCGCCTCCGCGATCATGTGCAGCGCGACCGTCGTCTTACCGGAGGATTCCGGGCCGTAAATCTCCACGATGCGGCCGCGGGGGAAACCGCCGATGCCCAGCGCCACGTCGATGGCGATGTTGCCGGAGGAAATCGCGCGAATCGGCGGGCGTTCCTCGTCGCCCAGGCGCATCACCGCGCCCTTGCCGAAATCCTTCTCGATGTTCGCCAGCGCGACATCCAGGGCCTTGAGCCGGTCCGAGCCGCCCTTGGCCGGTGCAGCGGTCTTCTTCCTCGCCATTTTCGCCTCCTGTTCACGTGGCCGCGGCGGTGTTCCCGCCGCTGCGCCCGCGTTCCAACGCTCGTCCGTTACGCCGTCCCCTGCCGGGGTACGGTCCCGTTCCATGATCTCCGTTTCGGTGGTCACATCCCGTTGGACGCGCCCCGACGCGAATCGGTTCCATGAATTCATCGGCGGCACCCGCGTCCTTCACACCCGTTGTTGTACCGGACGCGGCGGATCGCCGAACCACTCGTCGCCAAGCATAGACGAACGGCCGTTCGAATGCGCGCGCACCCCGGGCACCGTCGGCGTGTCGCCGGAAAGCTAGTCGTCCGGCCCGTGCCAGCGCTCTTCGGGGATGTCATGGTCGCGGCACAACGCCCACCAGATGTCGCGCGGTTCCACACCACGTTCGATGAGTTCCGCGGGCGTGCCGCCCAGTTCCGGCAGGACGTGGCTGTGCACGAGCCACGGGCCCTGCACCTCGCCGAACTCTGCCTCGATGAACCGGTGGAAATCCGCCAAACGCATGCGCCCACCGTAACGCACGCGCCCCGCCCGGCCGGGCAACCGCTCCCCGGTCCGCGCGAACCCGGCCGCCACCCCCTCCTGAACACCGATCAGGCGAGCGGCTAGACTCCTTCCCGTGCAGAAATCAGCGATCCAGAACCTCGTCTACATCGCGGCGTTCGCCGCCCTCATCATCGTGCTCGGCGCGGTGTCCATCCCGGTCGGCGCCGCCGGCGTGCCCATCGTGCTGCAGAACATGGGCATCGTCCTCGTCGCGCTGCTGTTGGGCTGGCGCCGCGGCACCCTCACCGTCATCCTCTTCCTGGCGGTGGGCCTCATCGGCGTGCCGAACCTGGCGGGCTTCCGCACCACCCTGTCGGCGCTGCCCGGCCCGACGATCGGTTACATGGTGGGCTACATCTTCGCCGCGCTGGTCATCGGTCTGCTGACGGTTCGTCGCCCCCGGGGCGCCGCCGCCCAGATCGGCCTGTTCATCGCCGCCGGCCTGGTCGGCGTCGTCGTGCAGTACGTCTTCGGCGCCGTCGGCCTGATGATCCGCGCGGACTTGGACGTCGTCACCGCCCTGTTCGTCACGAACGCGCCGTTCGTCATCGGCGACGTGATCAAGGTCGTCCTCGCCGCGGTCATCGCCGCCCCGGTGCTGCGCGCCTTCCCGGACCTGCGCCCCAACCCCGCCGCCGCGAAGAAGCGCCCCGCCACCGCCGAAACCGTGGGTGCCGCGAGCTGATGCCCGTCATCCGCTTCGATTCGGTCACCTGCGACTTCGAGGGCCGCCGCGCCCTCGGTCCGGTGACCGTCGATCTTTCCGAGCACCGCATCGGCGTCATCGGCCCCAACGGCGGCGGCAAGTCGACGTTCGTGCGCCTCATCAACGGGCTCGGCGACGCGACCTCCGGCACCGTCACCGTCGACGGCCTGAACCCGTCGAAGAAGGGCCGGGAGGTCCGCCGCTCGGTCGGGTTCGTCTTCTCCGACGCGGACAACCAGATCGTCATGCCCACGGTCGCCGAGGACGTGGGCTTCTCCCTCCGCCAGCGCGGCATCGCGCCGAAGGATCGCCCCGCGCTGGTGGACGGTGCTTTACGACGTTTCGGCCTCCACGACCACGCCGACCAGTCCCCCCACCTGCTGTCGGGCGGCCAGAAACAGCTGCTGGCGCTGACGTCGGTGCTGGTGCTCGAGCCGAAGCTCATCATCGCCGACGAGCCGACGACGCTGCTGGACCTGCGCAACCGCCGGCTCCTGGCGTCCACGTTCGCGGGGCTGGACCAGCAGCTCATCGTCGTCACCCATGACCTGGATTTCCTCGAGGGATTCGATCGCGTCCTGTGCATCGAGGACGGCCGCATCGTCGACGACGGCGCCCCCGGCCCCGTCATCGACGGTTACGTCCGCCGCATGTCCGGCCTGGACGCGGGCGGGCCGGCGTCGGAAAGCACCGTCACCGACGGCACCGACGGCGGGGCCGTCTGATGGCGCGCGGCACCCTCGTCGTCCCCCTGTCGGTGTACGTGCCGCGGGATTCGGTCGTGCACCGGCTGAACCCGGCGGTGAAGATGGCGCTCGTCGTGGCGTTCATCATCACCGTGACCATCGTCGCGCGAACCATCCCCACCGCGGCGATTGCGCTGGCCATCGCCCTGTGTGGTTACATCGTGGCCAAGATTCCGCCGAGCGTCGTGTTCGCGCAGCTGCTGGGCGCCGTGCCGCTGCTGGCGTTCATCGCCGTCATCCAGGCGATTGCCGGGGATTGGCGGAACGGCCTGATGCTGTTCCTCCAGATTCTCGCCTGCGTCGTCGTCGCCACGCTGCTGACGCTGACCACGCGCGTGTCCGAGCTGATGGACACCCTCGACCGGCTGCTCGCCCCGCTGGGCAAGCTCGGTCTGCCCGTGGCCACCATCTCGCTGGCGCTCTCCCTGACGCTCCGGTTGATTCCGCTGCAGGTGCAGGCCGTGCGCGACGTCCTCGACGCCCGCAAGGCCCGCGGCGCGTCGGCGTCGGCCACCGCGTTCGGCGTGCCGGTGCTCATCCGCACCATCCGCCGCTCGCGCTCGATGTCGGACGCGCTGCTCGCCCGCGGCGTCGGCGACTGAGCCCCCGGACACGACGAAACCGGCGG
>DUOR01000220.1 GCA_012838715.1 Actinomycetales bacterium | reverse complement strand
GCCCGCGTCTTCGACCGCATCACGGGTCGCCGCGCCATCGCGGCGCTGCCGGTCGCGGGGCTCGTGCCCGGCGTCGCCGCGGTGCTCCTGGTGTGGTTGACCCTCACCGTCGTCCCGCTTTCCGACGCCGGCTCCGCCGCCATCGGCTCGACCGCCGGCTCCGGGGCCGGTGTCGCGGGGCCCTCCCATCCCCTGCTGCCGCTGCTGGTCGGGGTGCTGATCGTGTGCCTGGCCGAGTGGCTGACCCGTGGCATGCACCTCGACGGGCTCGCCGACGTCGCCGACGCCCTGGGCTCCTACCGCGGCCCCGAGGACGCCCGGAAGGTGCTCGCCGACCCCGCGACCGGACCGATGGGCGTGGGCGCGGTGGCCCTGACGCTGATGGTGCAGTCGAGCGCATTCGGCGTTATGGCGTCGCATGCATTCTCCGCGAATGGTCCGGTGCCCCACGTTTCCGGGGAAACCGGAATTTTCGCGGGCCTCGTCGGCGGAACCGGTGGTGGGGCGGACGCCGCGGCGTCGGGAATTGTGCCCGACTTTCTCCTCGGCGGGCCCTTTCCGCCGCTCGGGGGCGCAATCCTCGTTTTCGCGCTGCCGTTCATTTTCGCCCGTGCGGCGGCCATGACCGCGTGCCACCGTTCCTTCCCCCGGATGTCCGATTCCGGCTTCGGATCTTTGACCGCCGGCACCCAATCCGGATGGTCCGTGGCGTTGTGGTGGCTCGTCTTGGCGAGCCTGGGATTCGTCACGGCGGGGATTTCGGGGGTGGTCGCCGCCGTCGCGGCCGCCGGGTTCGCGTGGTTGTTCACCCGCCGCGTCGTCAAGCGGCTGGATGGGGTCAACGGCGACGCGCTCGGCGCAATCGTGCAGGTGGCGACCGCATTGACGGCCGTCATCCTGGCATTCGGCTGACCAGGTGCGGCAGGTTCCCGCGTCCCGGGGCCCGGGCGGAACGGGCACCGGGCAGCGGGCCGATCGCCGTTTCCGGGGGTGCGCGGGCGGCGTCGGAAAGCGCGTTTTGAAGGATTCCTCACGAAAACCATTGACCCCCGCAGACGCCCGACATAGACTGAGGGCACACCGCCGGGAAGGCGGAGTAGGAGGCTCGTTTCGGGGCTCGCCCATTTAAATTATGTGCCGTCCGTTTGCCGGGGCACCACTTACGAGCACACCTTCGACCTCCCGATTCATGGAATGCGCTCTGCGGAATGACTGTCCGCAGGGCGCATTTCTCGTGAATTCGGTTTCCCCGCATTCCCGGCCATTTTCCCGGTTATTCCTGACGGAGCCGATTGGGTCGCCGGCCCCGATTGGGACGCCGGTGCCGATTGGGACGACGGCGCGGATTGGCGCGCCGGTGCCGATTGGGGCGACGGCGCGGATTGGGGCGCCGAAGACGACGAAGGCCCCTCCGGAACTCTCCGGAGGGGCCCTTGTTGCGCCGCCCGATGGGTGGCGGAGCGACTATACGGTCGTGCGGTCGTGCGCTACTTGGCGGGGACGAGCACCTCGAGCCAGCCGTGGGTGTCCTCCACGGTGCCCTGCTGGATGCCGGTCAGCTGGCGGCGGAGCTTCATGGTCCACTCACCGGTCTCGCCGTTGTTGATCTTGAAGGAACCGTCGCGCGAGTCGACCTCGCCGACCGGGGTGATGACCGCCGCGGTGCCGCACGCGAAAGTCTCGGCCATCTTGCCGGAGGTCGCGTCGTTCTCCCAGTCCGCGGTGGACACGCGGCGTTCCTCGACGGACAGGCCCAGGTCCTGCGCGACGGTCAGCAGCGAATCGCGGGTGATGCCCGGCAGCAGCGAACCGGACAGCGCCGGGGTGACCAGCTTCATGCCGGCCTCGGCCTCGTTGTCGGGGTACAGGAACGCGAGGTTCATGCCGCCCATCTCCTCGATCCAGGTGCGCTCGATGGCGTCGAGCCACACGACCTGGTCGCAGCCCTTCTCCTCCGCCTGGGCCTGCGCGGCCAGCGAGGCGGCGTAGTTGCCGGCGAACTTCGCGTCGCCGGTGCCGCCCGGGCAGGCGCGGACGTACTCGTGCGACAGCCACACCTTCACCGGATTGATGCCGCCGGTGAAGTACGCGCCCGCCGGCGAGGCGATGAGCAGGTACTTGTAGGAGTTCGACGGGTGCACGCCGAGGGTCTGCTCCGTGGCGATGAGCATGGGGCGCAGGTACAGGGCGGACTCGCCGCCGGCCTCCGGCACCCACGCCTGGTCGACCTCGACGAGATGGCGCACGGACTCGAGGAAGAGTTCCTCGGGCAGCTCCGGCATGGCCATGCGCGCCGCGGAACGCTGGAAACGGCGGGCGTTCTGCTCCGGGCGGAAGGTGACGATGGAACCGTCCTCGTGGCGGTACGCCTTGAGGCCCTCGAAAATCGCCTGGCCGTAATGGAGGACCGAGGACGCGGGGTCCATGGTCAGCGGGCCGTAGGCCTCCACGCGCGGCGAGTGCCAGCCACGGTCGGCGTCCCAATCGACGACGACCATGTGGTCGGTGAAGTGCTTGCCGAATCCCGGGTTGGCCAGGATGGCCTCGCGGTCCTCGTCGGAACGGGCCGCCGGGTTGCGCGTGATCTCGAATTCCATTGCTGCCATGGCGTACATCGTAGACCCGTGCCGGACCGGGCGCGGCCATTGGTCGCCGGAGGCGGGCGGGAGCGGTGCCATCGGCCGGGGCGCGGCGG
>DUOR01000219.1 GCA_012838715.1 Actinomycetales bacterium | reverse complement strand
GGGCGGCGGCGAGGGCCTCCCCGGCGTCGCCGTAGGGCGGGATGTGGGTGAGCACGAGCCGCTTGGCGCCCGCCCGCGCGGCGGCGCGGCCGGCTTCCTCGCCGGACAGGTGCATGGCGTCGGGTTTGCCATAGCCGTTGCCGCACCAGGTGGCCTCGGCGATGAGGACGTCGACGTCGCGGGCCAGGCCGACCATCTCGTCGGTCCAGCCGGTGTCGCCGGTGTACGCGATGACGCCGTCGGGGCCGGTGACGCGGAAACCGTACGCCTCAATCGGGTGGACCATGGGGAACGCCTCGACGTCCAGGCCGGCGACGTTGAAGGTCACGCCGCGCTCGATGGTGCGGATGTCGAAGGTGTCGCTGAGGTCGTCGAAGCCGTCGGCGGTGTCGGCCGACGCGTGGCCGAGCCGGTCGGCCGTGTCGGCGGGGCCCCACAGCAGATTGCGGTGGGCGGCCGGCTTCGTCGGATGGAAGCGGCGCCACACCAGCAGCCCCGGGATGTCGAGGCAATGGTCGGCGTGCAGGTGCGTCAGCAGCACGTCGACGTCGGAGGGGTCCCAGTACTTCTGCAGTTCGCCGAGCACGCCGGGGCCCATGTCCATGACGAAGGCCCGTCCGTCGGATTCCACCAGGAACCCGGACGCGGCCGCGTCGGGCCCGCACATGCTTCCCGTGCATCCCAGTACCGTCACTCGCATAGCCCCACTCTGCCACGACAGCGCCGCGGGTGAGCGGGGACCCTCCAGTTTCGGTCCCGGAAGTTGTGGCCGTCACATGGTCGGGGCGCGGCCTCGGCCCCGCCCGTCACATGATGGGATGGTGCGTCACGTCGGTGATTTCGGGGCCGAGGAAGCGGGCGGCGAGGCGGCGGAAAAGTTCCGGGTCGCCGGTCGATTCGAAGACGCGCGTCGGCGGCGGGTCGGTCTCGGGGTCGGCCAGCATGTCGAGGGACGTCAGCGTGCGCAGCACGTCCTTGGCGGTTTCCTCGGCGGAGGACACCAGCATGACGTCGTCGCCCATGGCCAGCTGCACGACGCCGGACAGCAGCGGGTAGTGGGTGCAGCCGAGGACGAGGGTGTCCACGCCGTCGGCCTGCAGCGGCGCGAGGTACCCCTCGGCCAGGCCGAGGATCTGGCGGCCGGAGGTGATGCCGCGTTCCACGAAGTCGACGAAGCGGGGGCAGTCGGCGGCGGAGACGTCGACGCCGGGCACAGCGTCGAAGAGGTCCTGGTAAGCGCGGGAGCGGATGGTCGCGGCGGTGCCGATGACGCCGACCTTCCCGTTGCGGGTGGCGGACACCGCGCGGCGCACGGCCGGCAGGATCACTTCGGCGACGGGCACGGGGTAGCGTTCGCGGGCGTCGCGCAGGAACGCGGCCGACGCGGTGTTGCAGGCGATGACGAGCATCTTGCAGCCCCGTTCGACGAGGTCGTCGGCGATGGCTTCGGCGTGCTTGCGCACCTCGGCGATGCGCAGCGGGCCGTAGGGGCCGTTGGCGGTGTCGCCGACGTAAATCATCGATTCGTGGGGCAGCTGGTCGACGATGGCGCGCGCCACGGTCAGCCCGCCGACGCCGGAGTCGAAGACGCCGATGGGCGCGGTGCGGTCGAGCGCGGCGTCGCGCGCGCCCGTCCCGTCCCCGTCCTTCGCGTCGCTTGCCGACGCCCACGGCCCCGTCATCGCGCGGCCTTCCCGTTGCGGCCCCGCTTCAGGGTGGAGGCGGCGATGATGCCGCCGATCGCGCCGAAGAGGTGCATCTGCCAGCTGACGCCGATTTCGCCGGGGAACACGCCCCAGATGAGGCTCGAGTAGGCGAAGCCGAGGAGCATGCCGATGAAGATCTGCCCCGGCGATTTGTTGTAGAACCCGCGGACGATGAGGAACGCGAGCCAGCCGTAGACCAGGCCGGAGGCGCCCACGTGGATGGTGCCGACGCCGCCGAGCAGCCAGGTGCCCAGGCCGGCGACGATCATGACGATGAAGGTGACCTGCCACCACAGCCGTTTCGACGTGAAGCCGATGAGCGCGGCGAACAGCGCCGCGGGGACGGTGTTGGCCATCAGGTGCTGCATGTCGCCGTGCAGGAAGTGGGCGAAGAGCACGCCCCAGAGGCCCTGGGTGTCCAGGGGCCGCAGGCCGACGACGTCGGTGAGCAGTTCGCCCAGCAGGATCGAGTTGATCAGGTAGATGCCCCAGGTGAGGAGCGTGAAGCCCACGCCGACGCTGACGGCGCTGCCGAAGCCGCCGTCGGGGGTGCGGGTGATGGCGGTACCGCCGCGGCGCATGGGGGCGCGGCCGTTGCCGGCGCCCGCGTACGCGCCCTGCCCGGGCGCCCAGGTGGAGTTCGGGTCGGGGCGCCGGCCCCGCCCGGGTCGCATCGGCATCGTCATGGTGTCGGGCCTCCAGATCCAGGTGTGCGGCCGGTTGGTGGGTGGCCGCGGGTCCGCCGCCGCTCAGTCCGCGTCGGCGGTCAATTCCGCGAACGAGGCTACCCCGCCGCGGCCGGTGGCCGATATGACCGCATCCACAATCGCGTGCTGCACCGCGTCGGCGGCGGCCGCGGCGAGCATGGCCAGTTCCTCGGGCGGCACTCCCCCGGCCCCATCCTCGCCGGTGTCACCGGTGTCGCCGGTGGCCGCGAGGCAGAACAGGGTGTCACCGTCCATCGGCAGGTGCGAGGGGCGGATGGCGCGGGCCATTCCGTCGTGGCCGGACATCGCCAGCCGCTTGGCCTGGTCCTGGGTCAGCGGCGCGTCGGTGACGATGCAGCCGATGGTGGTGTTGAGCGTCGCCGGCGGTGCGGCCGGCGGTGCGGCACCGGATTCGCTTTCCGACGCCCCGGGCACCGGGACCTTCGTCAACCCGATGAACCGCCGCGACAGGGCGGAGATGGCGTCGGCCGACAGCCAGCCCTTTGCAGGGTCGCCCCAGGGCCGGCCCTCCGGGTCGACGACGGCGCCCAGCGGGTTGGCCACCACGATGGCGGCGACGGTCCGGCCGCCGGGCAGCCGGACGGAGGCCTGGCCCACGCCGCCCTTCAGCGCGCCGGCCATGGCGCCGGTGCCCGCACCGACGCAACCGGACTCGACGCCCGGTTCACCGCCCGGTTCGCGGTCGGCGCCCAGCGCGGCGTCGAGGGCCGCGCG
>DUOR01000218.1 GCA_012838715.1 Actinomycetales bacterium | reverse complement strand
CCCCCCGCCGCGCCGACCGCCGGCCCCGCGCCCGGCCCCACCCCGCCACCAGGCCCCGAAACTTCCCGGACAAACCCCCGGCCCCCGATTCCCGAAGGACGAAATCCCATGACCTGGATCACCGAAGACCAGAAGATGCTCGCCGACACGATCGACGCCTACGTCGAGAAGCACATCGCGCCCAACGCCGCGCGCTGGGACGCCGAGCACCACTTCCCCGTCGACGAAATGCGCGGCCTCGCCGAGCTCGGCGTCGGCGCCCTCTACTGCACCGAGGACCACGGCGGCACCGGCCTCACCCGCTCCGACGGAGTCGTGGTGTTCAACCGCATCGCCCGCGGCTGCCCGGTCACCTCGGCCTTCCTCTCCATCCACAACATGGTCACCTGGATGATCGACGAGTTCGGCACCGAGGAGCAGCGCGCCGAGTTCGTGCCGCGCCTCGCCGCGATGGAGATCATGGGCAGCTACTGCCTCACCGAGCCGGACGCCGGCTCCGACGCCGCCACCCTGTCGACCCGCGCGGTCAAGGACGGCGACGAGTACGTCCTCAACGGCGTGAAGCAGTTCATCTCCGGCGCCGGCGCCTCCGACGTCTACCTGGTCATGGCCCGCACCGGCGGCGAGGGCGCCAAGGGCATCTCCGCCATCCTCGTGGACAAGAACACCCCGGGCCTGTCCTTCGGCCCGAACGAGAAGAAGATGGGCTGGCGCAACCAGCCGACCGCGCAGGTCATGTTCGACGGCGTCCGCGTCCCCGCCAGCCGCGTCATCGGCGGCGAGGAGGGCCTGGGCAAGGGCTTCGTCATGGCGATGCGCGGCCTCAACGGCGGCCGCATCAACATCGCGGCCTGCGCCCTCGGCGGCGCCGAGTTCGCCTTCAACCGCGCCGTGTCCTACCTCAAGGACCGCAAGGCCTTCGGCGGCGTCCTCATCGACAACGCCGCCCTGCGCCACCGCCTCGCGGACATGGCCACCGCCCTGCAGTCCTCCCGCCTGATGCTGTCGCACGCCGCGGACGCCCTGGACAACAAGGCCCCGGGCTACCCCGAGGCCTGCGCCATGGCGAAGCTGCACGTCACCGAGGCCTGCTTCAAGGTCGCCGACGACGCCCTGCAGCTCCACGGCGGCTACGGCTACCTGGAGGAGTACGACGTCGAGCGCATCGTCCGCGACCTCCGCGTCATGCGCATCCTCGAGGGCACCAACGAAATCATGCAGATGATGATCGGCCGCTCCGTGGCCAAGGGCGCCCTGGACTTCTAGGCCCCAGCCGGCCCCGGCGCCATCGACGGCGCGGGGGCCGGCTCCCCGCGTTTTCCGGGCCCCGCCCGGGGCGCACCTTTAACCCGTATTCGACATGCGCGGCCCCGGGCACCGGCCCGGGGCGCGCGACCGTGAAGAAGAAGCGGCCGTGAAACGACACGCGGCCGCGCACCGCACGCAACGAGAGCAAGGAACTGCGATGAACGATTCAATCCGCACCGTGGCCTTCATCGGCCTCGGCAACATGGGCGGCCCGATGGCCGGCCTGCTTGCCCAGTCGGTAGCCGAGGGCGCCACCGACAAGACCTACGAGGTCCATGGTTTCGACCCGTCGCCGGAGGCGCGCGCGGCCGCCGCCGAGCAGGGCGTCATCGTGCACGAGTCGGCGGCCGAGGCGGCCACCGGCGCCGACGCCGTCATCACGATGCTGCCGAACGGCGCCGTCGTGGGCGCCGTCTACGACGAGGTTCTCCCCGTCGCCGCCCCCGGCGCGCTGTTCATCGACTCCTCGACCATCGCCGTCGACGACGCCCGCGCCCTGAACGAGCGCGTCACCGCCGCCGGCCACACCCACGTCGACGCCCCGGTGTCGGGCGGCGTCAAGGGCGCCTCCGAGGGCACCCTTGCCTTCATGGTCGGCGGCGCCGACGCGGACGTGGCCAAGGCCGCCCCGCTGCTGGACATCATGGGCCGTTCCACCACCCACTGCGGTGCGTCGGGCGCGGGCCAGGTCGCGAAGCTGTGCAACAACATGGTGCTGGCCGTCCACCAGATCGCCATCGGCGAGGCCATGGTCATGGGCGAGGCCCTGGGCCTGTCCGCCGAGGCATTCCACGGCGTCGTCTCCAACTCGACCGGCGCCTGCTGGTCGCTGACGGTCAACTGCCCGGTGCCGGGCCCGGTGCCGACCTCGCCGGCGAACAACGACTTCAAGCCGGGCTTCGCCACGGCGCTGATGGACAAGGACCTGGGCCTGGCCGAGCGCGCGCTCGAAACCGCCGGCACCTCCGCCCCGATGGGTACCCTGGCCCGCGAGCTCTACCGTCGCTTCCTCGATGAGGGCAACGGTGGCCTCGACTTCTCCGCAATCATCCAGCAGGTCCGCGCCGACGGCGCGGCCAAGGCGTAAAACGGCGCCCGAGCCAAACCACGAAAGGAAGCTGCAGTCACCATGACCGATTCCAATTACGAGACGATCCTCACCTCCGTCGAGGGCCGCGTGGCCACCATCACCCTGAACCGCCCGAAGGCGCTGAACGCGCTGAACACGACGGTGATGAAGGAAATCGCCGACGCCATCGAGGGCTACGACCGCGACCGCGGCATCGGCGCCATCGTCGTCATCGGTTCGGAGAAGGCCTTCGCGGCCGGCGCGGACATCAAGGAGATGAAGGATCTCCCGTACAAGGACGCCTACCTGGACGACCTGTTCTCGGGCTGGGATCGCCTGAGCCGCGTCCGAACCCCGATCATTTCGGCGGTGTCGGGTTACGCGCTGGGCGGCGGCTGCGAGCTGGCGATGATGGGCGACATCATCCTGGCCGCGGAGAACGCCAAGTTCGGTCAGCCGGAGATCACGCTGGGCGTCATCCCGGGCATGGGCGGTTCGCAGCGCCTGACCAAGGCCGTCGGCAAGTACAAGGCGATGGACCTGGTGCTGACCGGCCGCATGATGGACGCCGAGGAGGCGGAGCGTTCCGGCCTGGTGTCGCGCATCCTGCCGCTGGAGGGATTCGCGGAAGAGGTCGCGAAGGTCGCCGAGAAGGTCGCGAACATGCCGCTGACCGCGTCGTACATCGCCACCGATGCCGTGGACCGCGCCCTGGAGACCACCCTGGCCGAGGGCATCCACTACGAGCGCCGCGTGTTCTACTCGCTGTTCTCCACCCCGGACAAGATCGAGGGCATGAACGCCTTCGCCGAGAAGCGCAAGCCCACCTGGGATCACGAGTAGTCCCCGGCCCGGCCTCACCGCCGGGTGCGCCTGAACCGCCGTCGGTCGCTTTCCGACGGCGGTTTTTCGGCTTCCGGGCCCGGAACCGCCGCGTTCACAGGCCCCGCACAGGTAATTGTCAGGGAGCGTGTCATAATCTGAGGGCCTCCGGGGGTGGCGCGCATGCCGCAAAGACCAGGCGAATCGGACACATGTTTATTTTTTCGTGCGTTTCGGGGGTGGCGGTTTCCCGACGATGTGAGATCTGCCTCAATGCAGGGACACCCTTTTGGAGGGTATAGTTCTCCCTGTACGGAAATGCGCCCCCCGCACGGGGTTACCTGAGGCTCTCAGACTCGGTGACGGTGGGGCTTGTCGGAGCAGGAGGATGCTGCATGGACCCCCACCGCATTCTGGATGACGCCGAAGTAATCAAGTCATCCTTGGTCACGCTGAAGAATGCGACCGGAATTCCGGTGACCATGTACGCCGAAGTGATGGACAACGGGAAGATGCAAATCTCCCATTGGGTGGGGCTGCGGACCCCCGCCATGCACAATCTCGTCATCGACGCCGGTGCCGGCGTCGGTGGCCGCGTGATGGCTACGAGGCGCCCGGTCGGCGTCAGCGATTACCTCCGCGCGAAGGTGATCACCCACGAATACGACCAGAACATCAAGGACGAGGGGCTTCATTCCCTCGTCGCGGTGCCGGTCATCGTCAACCGTCTGGTGCGCGGCGTCCTGTACGCCGGCGTCCACTCGTCGGTGCGCTTGGGGGACAAGGTCCTCGAGGAAGTCACCATGACGGCCCGGTGCCTGGAGCAGGATCTCGCGGTGGCGGACGCCTGCCGCAACATGGACCGCGCCGGCGGCGGCAAGGGGGGCCGCGTGATGAACGGCGCCGAGTGGGAGCAGGTCCGCTCCACCCATTCGAAGCTGCGCATGCTGGCCAACCGCGTCGACGACGAGAAGCTGCGCCAGGAGCTCGAGGAACTCTGCGACCAGATGGTCACGCCGGTGCGCGTGAAGCAGACGACGAAGCTGTCCGCCCGCGAGCTGGACGTCCTCGCCTGCGTCGCCCTCGGTCACACGAACGTGGAGGCCGCCGAGGAGATGGGCATCGGCGCGGAAACCGTGAAGTCCTACCTGCGTTCCGTGATGCGCAAGCTCGGGGCCCACACCCGCTACGAGGCGGTCAACGCCGCCCGCCGGATCGGCGCCCTGCCCTGATCCCGGTTCCGGCGCCATAACGACGACGACCCCCGCACTAT
>DUOR01000217.1 GCA_012838715.1 Actinomycetales bacterium | reverse complement strand
TTTCGCCTACATCTGGGTGAGGAGCCCGGCGATGATGACGAGCAGGATGAGCGCCAGCAACGCCATCTTGACGCGGGAATTGCGCATGTTCTCAGTTCTCCTCGGTTCGTTCACTTGCTTCGGGTTCCACGTCGGCCAATGCGATGCGGCGCCGCGGTTCCCGGACCGGCCGCTGCCCCCAACGGCGGGACACCAGGCCGACGACGATGTCGATGAGACCGATGAAGCCGAACGCCACCACGCCGCCGACGGGCAGCAGGATGCCGAGCAGCACCGCGGTCTGGCCGAGGACAGGCAGTTGCGTCAGCCACTGCCCGAAAGAGTCCACGACGTCACCCACGGCGGGTCAGTCTACCCGAGCGCGCCCGCCGCACCCGCCAGGCCCCGGCGCTCGAGGAGCGGGCGGATGTCCTTGTCGCGGCCGCGGAAACGTCGGTAAGCGTCACCGAAGTCAATGGCCCCGCCGCGGGACAGCACCAGGTCCCGGAAGCGCGTGCCGCCTTCGAGGGTGGCGCCGCCGTTGTCTCGGAACCAGTCGAAGCCGTCGGCGTCGAGGGCCTCGGCCCACAGGTAGGAGTAGTAGCCCGCCGAGTAGCCGCCGGCGAAGATGTGGTTGAAGTAGGTCGACCGGTAGCGGGGCGCGAGGTGCGCCACGTCCAGGCCGGCGTCCTCCAGCGCCCGCTGCTCGAACTCACCGACGTCGGTGATGGCGGCGGCCTCCTCCGGGGTGACCGAATGCCACGCCAGGTCGAGGGCCGACGCCGCGAGGTATTCGGCCGTCGCGAAGCCCTCGCCCGCGGTGCGCGCACGCTTCACGGAGTCGACGAGGTCGGCGGGGATCGGCTCGCCGGTGTCGGCGTGGAAGGCGTAGTTGCCCAGCACGGTCGGCTCGAGCGCCCAGTTCTCGTTGATCTGGGACGGGAACTCCACGAAGTCGCGGGGCACGTTGGTGCCGGAGAAGCGCGGGTAGCGGACGTCGGAAAGCAGGCCGTGCAGCGCGTGGCCGAACTCATGGAAGAGGGTGGTCACCTCGTCGAGGGTGAGCAGCGCCTGCTCCCCTTCCGCGGGCTCCGCGATATTGAGCACGTTGACCACCACGGGGCGCGTGCCCAGCTGGCGGGACTGGTCGACGAAGGAACTCATCCAGGCGCCGCCGCGCTTGGTGGGCCGGGAGTAGAAGTCGGTGATGATGAGGCCGATGCCGTCGCCCGGCACGACCTCACCGTCAAAGACCTCCCACACGGTGGTGCCGGGCGCGTAGCCCTCGAGGTCCGGGCGGGGCTGGACGTCGATGCCGTAGAGCAGCTTCGCGGCGTGGAAGACGCCGTCGCGGACGACGCGGTCGAGCTGGAAGTACTTCTTCAGTTCCTCGCCGTCGACGGCGAACTCCGCGGCGCGGCGCCGTTCGGCCCAGTAGGGCCAGTCGGGGGCGCCGAGGTCCTCGGCCTCCGGGTCGGCCTCCGCGGCGAGGTCGGCGATACGCTTGAACTCGCCCTCCGCGTTGGCGACGGCCGCCGGCGCGAGGTCGGTGATGAGCTTGCGGGCGGCCGCCGCGTCACCGGCGGTTTCGTCGGCGATGACGTAGTCCGCGTGGGTGTCGTAACCCAGGAGGCGGGCGCGTTCGGCGCGCAGGCGCACTTCCTCCAGCAGCACCGGGCGGTTGTCGTGGCCGGCGCCGGTGCCGCGGGCGATGGAGGCGGCGTACACGCGGGCGCGGACGTCGGGGTCCTCGAGCTCGGCGAGCACGGCCTGCACGCTGGGCAGTTCCAGCGGGATGAGCCAGCCGGAATCGCGGCCGGCCTTGGTGGCGTAACGGGCGAAGTTGTCCTTCGCACCCTGGGACAGGCCCGCCAGATCGGCCTCGTCGGTGATGACCACGGCGCGTTCATTGGTGTCGGCCAACAGGTTTTCGCTGAAGGCGGTGGACAGTTCCGACAGCCGCGCGTTGATGTCCTTCAGGCGGGCCTTGCCCCCGTCGTCGAGGTCGGCGCCGGCGCGCGTGAAATCGCGGCGGACCTTCTCCAGAAGGCGGCGGGCCTCGTCGACGTCTCCGTCGGCGGCCCCCTCCCCCAGGTCCGCGGCCGACGCCGGCTCCGGCACGCGCTTGATCCGGTCCCACAGGCCGGCGTTCAGGCGCACGCCGTCGAGGTGCGCGGCGAGCAGCGGCGCGATCTCGGCCTCGATGGCCAGGCGCTCCTCGGTGGCGTCGGTGCCGGAGAGATTGAAGAAGTAGGAGGCCACCCGCGACAGCAGCTGCCCGGACGCCTCGAACGCCTCGATGGTGTTGACGAAGGTCGGCTCCCCCGGGTTGGCCACGATCGCGGCGATCTCCGCGTCATGGTCGACGAACGCGGTGCGGAACGCGGGGATGACGTGCTCGTCGCGGATCGCAGCGAAATCGGGCAGGCCGTAGGGCAGCTCCGAGGCGGTCAGCAGCGGGTTGCCGGCGGTGCTCCCGTCGGCGCGTCCGGAGGTGGGGGTCACGTGCTCCATCGAATCCTGGCTCATGCCGACCAACTGTAGCCCCGCCCCCGGATTGGCCCTCCCCGCTCCGCCGGGGGTTCGCGCACGGTGAACGCCCGCGGCCGCCGAAGCGCCCTCCACGCCCGGTCAGGTGCGTTACCGTCGGGTTCATGAAGAGCTTGACCGTCGCCGCGCCCGCCGGATCCCTCACCGGGTCGGTCCGCAACGGCGTGTTGCGCATCCATTCCGTGCCCTACGCCGTCGCCGATCCTTTCGGCCCGTCGCGGCCCGCGCCCGCCGCCGATCATGATGGCCGCACGCCCGGCGAGGGCGAGCTGATCCTCACCGTCACCGCCCCCGTCGATGCGCTTGCCGACGGATCGCGCACCGACGATCCACTTGCCGACGCATCCAGCACCGACGAACCACTTGCCGACGGCGCCCCCGCAGCGAACCGGCCCATCCTCCTGTGGATCCACGGCGGCCGGTACGAGGAGGGCCACCCATCCGAACCGTGGTGCAGCCCGCGGCGGTTCGCGGAGGCCGGCATCGTCACCGTGGCACTGGGGTACCGGAAGAAGCTCGAGGGATTCTGGAGGGATCCGTCGGAAAGCGGCGAAGAGGTGCCATACCGCGCCGTCGACGACATGATGATCGCCCTGCAATGGGTGCGGGACAACGCCGCCGCGTTCGGCGCGGACCCGGGCAACGTGACCCTGTCCGGGCAGTCGGCGGGGGCGGGACTGGCGCTGGCCATCGCGTCCGATCCCAGGTCGGAGGGGTTCGTGCACCGGCTGATCGCGATGTCTCCGGCGCTGTCGATGCGCTCGGGAGACCTGATGCGGCGCACCCTCGGGAAGGTCGGCGCCCGCGGCCCGGCGACCGCCGAACGGCTGAGCGCGCCCGGCGTCGCCGACCGCGCGTGGGCCCTTGTCCGCGCCGTCTCCCCCACCGACCCCGCCGTCGGTCCGCGCCTGGGGGAATTCCGGCCGCGCG
>DUOR01000216.1 GCA_012838715.1 Actinomycetales bacterium | reverse complement strand
GGTTGCGGTCCATCCCGTACTTTTCCGCACCGTGCGCGATCATGAATCCGCCCAGGAACAGGATGATCACGGGGTTGGCCAGGGCCGCGAAATAGTCGGCGGCGGGGAGCACGGTGTCCGCCAGTGCGGCGTCCCCTCCGGTGGGATCGGCGATCGCCCCCTCCGAGATCAGCAGCACCTCCAGGAGGATGACCAGCACCGCCGTCGCCGTCAGCGGAATCGGCTCGAGCACCCAGAACACGATCGCCAACAGGAAAATCGCGAGCATGCGCTCGCCCGGCTCCGCGAGCCCTGGGACGTCCACGATGAACGGCACGAGGAACAGGACGAGGCCGAGGACGAACCCCACGATCTGCTTGGGGCTCAGCGCCTTCGTGGCCTGCTGCAGGACCGGCGGCTTGGGTGCGTTCGTCGGCCGCCGCCTTCTCACCTGGCGCGGGGCGGTGGCGGTTGCGGCGGTGGCGGAAGAGGGGTTACCGGCGGAATCGGCGGCGTCAGCACTCATGCCTCCGATGTTAGGTCACGCCGTGGCATCCGCACTTTTCACCGGGTTGGGTGGGCGTGGGGCGAATTTGATGCCCCTCCCCAAGCCCGACCAGCTATACGTTGAACTTGAACTCCACCACGTCACCGTCGTGCATGATGTAGTCCTTGCCCTCCTGGCGGACCTTGCCCTTGGCCTTCGCCTCGGCCATGGAGCCGCACTCGACCAGGTCCGCGAAGGACACGATCTCGGCCTTGATGAAGCCGCGCTCGAAGTCGGTGTGGATGACGCCGGCGGCCTGCGGGGCGGTGGCGCCCTTCGGGATGGTCCAGGCGCGGGACTCCTTCGGGCCGGCGGTCAGGTAGGTCTGCAGGCCGAGGGTGCGGAATCCGGCGCGGGCCAGGGAGTTCAGGCCCGGCTCGGTCTGGCCGATCTCGGCGAGCAGCTCGTTGCGGGACTCCTCGTCCAGCTCCAGCAGATCGGATTCGGCCTTGGCGTCGAGGAAAACGCAATCGGCCGGTTCGACGGCGGAGGCCAGTTCGGCGCGCTTGTCCTCGTCGGCAAGCACCTCCTCGTCGGCGTTGAAGACATAGAGGAAAGGCTTCGCGGTGAGCAGGTGCAGCTCGCGGAGCGCACCCATGTCGACGTCGCCCTTGGCGGCGAAGAGGGTGCGGCCCTCCTCCAGCACGGCGAGGGCGTTCTTCACGGCCTCGACCTCGCCGGCCTTCTCCTTGTCCTTCTTGGCTTCCTTCTCCAGGCGCGGGATGGCCTTCTCCACCGTCTGGATGTCGGCGAGGATCAGCTCGGTCTCGATGACGCCGATGTCGCTGGCCGGGTCGACGCGGCCGTCGACGTGCACGACGTCGTCGTCGGCGAAGACGCGGACAACCTGGCAAATGGCGTCCGCCTCGCGGATGTTGGCCAGGAACTTGTTGCCCAGGCCCTCGCCCTCCGACGCGCCCTTCACGATGCCGGCGATATCCACGAAGGACACCGTCGCCGGGAGGATGCGCTCCGAGCCGAAAATCTCGGCGAGCTTCTCCAGCCGCGGATCCGGCAGCTCGACCACGCCGACGTTGGGCTCGATGGTGGCGAACGGGTAGTTCGCCGCAAGCACGTCATTGCGGGTCAGCGCATTGAACAGGGTTGACTTGCCGACGTTGGGCAGACCGACGATTCCAAGAGTAAGGCTCACGCGCACCATCCTACGGGGCGACGCAAACCGCCCCGCCACCTGGTGCGCGCCGCCGCCCTCGGCCCGCCGCACGATGCGGCCCGCCACCTGGTGCGCGACACCGGGTCGCCACCTCCGATTGGTTCGGGGCGGGTGCCGTTGCATCACCTTTCAATTAATTCGCCCCGGAACGTTCCGCGGGCCAAGTACACGCCGTATCCTTATGTGGAGCTGAGAATGTTCTCAGCAACTTTTCCCCGGCAAATGGAGAAAATCATGAGCTCTAAGACGGCCGGCACGGCCGGCACCAAACAGGGACGGGAGGTGTTTTCCACCCGCGCGGCCTTCCTGTTCGCAGCGATCGGCTCCGCCGTGGGCCTGGGCAACATCTGGCGTTTCCCCTATGTCGCCTACGACTCGGGCGGCGGCGCGTTCCTCATCCCGTATCTCGTCGCACTGCTGACGGCGGGTATCCCGCTGCTGTTCCTGGACTACGCGGTGGGCCACCGTTACCGCGGTTCGGCCCCGAAGGCGTTCCGCCGCATCAACCGGTTCGCCGAGCCCATCGGCTGGATTCAGGTGGGCGTCGCGTTCTTCATCACCATCTACTACGCGGTGATCATCGCCTACGCGGCGATTTACGCCTGGAAGTCCATCGGCAAGACCTGGGGCGATGACCCCGAGGGGCACTTCTTCGACGACTTCCTGCAGCTCAACCCGGAGGCGCTGTCCTCCTTCGACTTCGTCATGCCCATCACGGTCACGCTCATCGTCGTGTGGCTGGTGGTCATCGGCATTCTGGCGTTGGGCGTGGACAAGGGCATCGGCCGCACGGCGTTGTTCTTCATCCCGCTGCTGGCGGTGCTGTTCATCGGCCTCGTCATTTACGCGGTGACGCTGGAGGGCGCGACCACCGGCCTCGACGCCTTCTTCACGCCGGATTGGGAAGCGCTGAAGGACACGTCGGTGTGGATCGCGGCCTACGGCCAGATTTTCTTCTCCCTCTCCATCGCGTTCGGCATCATGCTGACCTACGCGTCGTACCTGAAGCGCCGCTCCAACCTGACGGGTTCCGCCCTGGTCGCCGGTTTCGCGAACTCCTCCTTCGAGGTTCTCGCGGGCGTCGGTGTCTTCGCCGCCCTCGGTTTCATGGCCACGCAGGCGGGCGTCGGCGTCGACGAGGTCGCGACCAGCGGCATCGGCCTGGCGTTCGTGGCGTTCCCGGCGGTCATCTCCCAGATGCCGGACTTCTTCGGCCCCGCCTTCGGCGTCCTGTTCTTCGTGTCGCTGGCCATCGCGGGCCTGACCTCGCTGGTGTCGCTGGTGGAGGTCGTCATTTCGGCGGTGCAGGACAAGCTGAACATGCCGCGCGTCCCGGCGGTGCTGCTGGTCGGCGGCGCCATGGCGGCCCTGTCGATCATCCTGTTCCCGACCACGTCGGGCCTGGTGACCCTGGACACCATGGACAAGTTCACCAACAACATCGGCATCGTGGGCGTCGCCATCATCGCGCTGATCGTGCTGGGTTGGGTCCTGCGCCGCTCCGATGAGCTGGCGCGGCACCTCAATGCCGTGTCGTCGTTCCGCGTCGGCGCGCTGTGGAAGGTGTTCGCCTTCGTCATCACCCCGATCGTGCTGGCCATCACCCTCTTCAACGAGCTGAAGGGCCTGCTGTCGGAGAACTACGAGGGTTACTCGGACGCGCAGATCAACCTGTACGGCTGGGGCGTCATCGGTTTCATCGTCGTGATGTCCGTCGTGCTGTCCGTCCTGCCGTGGCGCGGCACGCACTCCCTGTCCGGTCCCCCCGGCTCGGACTTCGGCGTCGCCACCGGCCCCGGCAGGAAGTCGCGCGGCAATTTGCTTGCCGACGGCAGCCGGGTCCCCGCCGGAGGGGCGGCCCCGTCCACCGGCGGCGCCACCGGTACGGCGACCCCCGCGTCGTCGCCGGATTCCAATATCGACCGTGACGGGAAGGAGTAGCACCATGTCGGGTATCGCAATCGTCATGATGGTCCTGTTCATCGTGATCATCTGGGGCGGCTTCGTCGCCGCGTGGGTCAACCTGACCAACCACCCCGACGAGACCTCCGGGGATCTGGGGGATCTCCCCCACGCGACGAACGAGGAGCTCGCTGCCCTGGAGCGGCAGTAACCGCCGGGCGCCCGTGTCGCACGGGCGCCGGCAATCGACGTCGGAAAGCGGGCCGGCGGTGCGTGCAACGGTGCACGCGCCGCGGCCCGCCCCTTTTCACCTGCCGCTTCACCTGCAGCGCAAAGAATCGGCGTCGCGGGACGGTTCCCCAATCCGGCCGATGGCCCATAATGGTGAACGTGAGCAACGACAAGGATTTCCTGGGCAGTGACCCTGCCCGCGAGGACCGCGACATGATCGATCGCGTGATGGGCGCCGAGCCCCTCCGCGTCGAGCAGTCGCTGTCCGTCCCGGACGACGATCACCAGGAAAAGGCGACGACGCCCCCGCTCCCCGAGGACGGCAGCGAGCTCGACGAGCTGATGGCCCAATCCGAGGGCGAGGCCATGGACCGCGCCGACGTCATCGGCGAGGGCGCCCGCTGGTTCGCGGGCTGGTGCCTGCGCTTCCTCATCGTCGGCCTCGCGCTGTACGTCGCCATGTGGGCGCTGGGCAAGATTTGGACCGGCCTGCTGCCGGTGCTCCTCGCGCTCATCGTCGCGACGGTGCTCGGCCCGCCCGCCGCGTGGCTGATGAAGCACCGGTGGCCGCGGGCGATGGCCGCCCTGGTCACGCTCGTCGGTTCACTCGCGCTGGTCACCGGCGTGTTCGCGCTGATGGCCCCGACCATCCGCGCGCAGGCGCCGCACATGGTGGACCAGTTCACCCAGGGCATCATCCGGTTGCAGGAGATGCTGCAGAAACCGCCGTTCAACGTTGAGGACGAGCAGCTGCTCGACCTCGTCGACCAGGCCACGACGTGGCTGCAGGAACGTTCCGGCGACATCGCCAACACCGTGTTCCAGGGCATCAGCGTCGTCGGTTCGGTCGCGGTCACGCTCGTCGTGATGCTGGTACTGCTGTTCTTCATGATCAAGGACGGCCAGGACTTCCTGCCCTGGGTGCGCAGCATCGCGGGCCGCCGCCTGGGCTGGCACCTCACCGAGGTGCTGACCCGGTCGTGGAACACGCTCGGCGGGTTCATCCGCACGCAGGCCCTGGTGTCGCTCATCGACGCCATCTTCATCGGCCTCGGCCTGTGGCTGCTCGACGTCCCGTTGGCGCTGGTGCTGGCGGTGCTGACGTTCTTCGCCGGCTTCATCCCCATCGTCGGTGCGTTCACCGCGGGCTTCGTCGCCGTCGTCGTGGCGCTGGTGGCGAACGGCCTGACCACCGCCATCCTCGCGCTGGCGCTGATCATCGTGGTGCAGCAGGTGGAGGGCAACATCCTGTCGCCCATCCTGCAGTCGAAGGCCATGAACCTGCACGCCGCCATCGTGCTGCTGTCGGTGACCCTGGGCTCGACCATCTTCGGCATCATCGGCGCCTTCCTCGCGGTGCCCGTCGCCGCGGTCGTCGCGGTGTGGTTCCGCTACCTCGGTGACCTGACGGACTTGCGGACCGGCGACAAAACCGCCGCGGACATCAAATTCGCCACCGAGGCAGGAACGGTCACCGGCGTCCAGGAGGAGGCTGCGGGCCGTGCCCTGCGCGAGCGCCTCGCCGCCCTGCGCTTCGGCCACGACGCCGACAAGGAGGCGTCCGCCCAGACCGCCGGGGAGCTCGAGGAGGAGGTCGGCGCCGTCGCCACCGCGCGCCCCGCGTCCGGCCGCCACAAGAGCGACGGCGAAGGCAACGGCGCCTCCGGCAACGGCAACGGAAACCACCGCGGCGACGGCGCCGATCACGGCCCCTTCGGTGGCCGGGGCCGCACCGTCGGAAACATGCTGAACAAGGTCACCGGGACCATCACCGGCCGCTTCCGCCGGCGGTAGCGTCGGCGTTGGCGTCTGCGGGATGACGGGCACGGCGGCGCGGCGGCGGTCGCCCTTCCCCGCCGCGCCCGGGTGCCTGTCACTTCCCGCGCACGACAGGCGGTAACATGCGATCCGTGTCTTCCACCGCAACCATGGCCCGCCCGAACGCCCTCCGTCGTTCGGGTTCTTGGCGGCTCCCCGTGTGGGGGCCGCCTTTGCTGTTGTTGCTGGCGGGCGTCATCGGCCTGCTTTTCGCGGTTCCGGTGGGCAACATCGGGCTGCCGTACCTGATCGCGTTCTCGGCCGCAGCCATCGCGGGCATCATCCTGGTGGTGCCGCGCGGCCTGTTCGTGACGGTGGCGCAGCTGCCGCTGCTGTTCACCATTCTCACGCCAATCGTCGCGTGGTTCACCGCCTCGCTCGCGGACCCCGCCGTCGGCGGCGCGTTGGACACCACTCCCCGCCGGACGCGCGTGATCACGGCGGCGTACCCGATCATCCAGTATTTCCCCTGGATTGCCGCCGTCACGCTGATCGCCCTGGCCATCGCCGTGTGGCGGTACCTCGAGGTGACTCGGCGCAACGCGAAGGTGGAGAAGACGACCCGCAAGGAGAAGCGGAAGCTGCAGCGCGCGGAGGAGTCGACCACCACGTCGGCGACGAAGGCG
>DUOR01000215.1 GCA_012838715.1 Actinomycetales bacterium | reverse complement strand
TTCCACGGCTCGATCGGGTTTCCCTGCCACACTGTCGAGGCGGGGACTTGGTCGCCGCGCATCACGAGGGAGCCGGGGCCGACGGTGGCGCCGTCGCGAAGCAGTGCCGCAGGCAGCGCCACGGAGTGGGCCGCGAGGGTCGCGCCGTCGGCGATGGTGACGGTGTCGAGGCTCATGACGCGGTCCTGGAACAGGTGCGTCTGCACGACCGTGCCGGGTCCGACGGTGGCGCCGCGGCCGACGATGCACAGATCCGTCTCCGGGAACCAGTAGGACTCGATCCACGCGCCGCGGCCGATGGTCGCGCCGAGTGCCCGCAGGGCGAGGTTGAGTTCGCCGGTGCCCAGGGCGGGCACGAGGAACCAGGGGCCGGCGACGGCCTCGACGAAGGCGTCCTGCAGCTCGTTGAGCCAGACGAACTCGCTCCACAGCGGGTGGTCGCCGGGCCGGTGGCGGCCGACACAGAACCACTTGACCAGCACGGTGACGGCCATGGCGATGAGGCCCGCGGCCATGAGGACGAGGCCGCCGGCGAGCCAGGCGACGCCGACCCCGTAGGTCGTGGCCAACCAGTAGAGCGTGGCGACGACACCGGCGAGCAGCATCGCCGAGGTCATCGGGGCGAGCAACCGCATCGTCTCGATGAAGCCGCGGAAGATCTTCACCTTCAGCCCCGGGTTGTAGGTCAGGGCCTCGCCGCCGTCGACGTCGACGTGCACGCGGCGCATCCGCTCCGGCGGGGAACCCCACCAGTTCGTGTTCGCCTTCGCCTTCTTCGGCGTCGACGACAGCACGGCCACCAGCGAGTTCTTCGGCAGCTTTCGGCCCGGTCCGGTGATGCCCGAGTTGCCGACGAACGACCGCTTGCCGACGCGCGTCTCACCCGTGAGCATCCAGCCGCCGCCGAGCTCGTAGCCGCCGACGAGGGTGTCGTCGGCGAGGAAAGCACCGTCGCGGACGTCGGTGAGCTTCGGGATCATCACCGCGGTGGAGATCTCGACGTTCTGGCCGATCCGCGCGCCGAGGCTGCGCAGCCACAGCGGGGTGAGCTGGCCGGCGTACAGCGGGAAGAGATAGGTGCGGGCGTCGTCCATGAGCCGCTCGACGGTCCACAGCCGCCAACCCTGGAGGGAACGGACCGGGGTGACGCCGGGGGTCAGGCCGATCTGCAGCACGCGGACACCGAGCCAGATCGACACCATGTAGAACGCGAACGCGACCAGGCCGCCGAGCGGCGCGAAGACGACCGCGCCGAGCATCGGGTTGCCGCCGGTGGCGGTGATGAGTGCGACGACGACGAGTGCGCCGAGCGCGATGGCGGCCAGCGGCTGCAGGCTCAGCATGACCGAGGTGAGGCCGTAGATGGGCACCCAGCGGGAACGGCGTGGCGGGTGCTCATCGGGGAAGCGGTGCTTCGAGCGGCCGACCTTGCTCGCCGGGGAGCCCGACCAGCGCGACCCCGGCTTGATGGTGCGGTCGCCGGTGACGGTGGAACCGGCCTCGACGTGGGCGTCGCGGCCGATGACCGTGCCCGGCAGCAGGGTGGACCGGGCGCCGACGCGGGCCTCCGGTGCGACCTCGATGGCGCCGACACGGAGGATGTCGCCGTCGACCCAGTAGCCCGACATGTCCACCTCCGGCTCGATGGCGCAGTGGTCGCCGAGGGTGAGCATCCCGGTGATGGGCGGCAGGGAATGCAGATCGACGCCGCGGCCGACCTTCACACCGAGGGCGCGCGCGTAGTAGTTCACCCACGTCGCACCCGAGATGGACTGCGAACCGGAGGCGTCCGCCCACCGTTCGGCGGCCCAGATG
>DUOR01000214.1 GCA_012838715.1 Actinomycetales bacterium | reverse complement strand
TTTCCGGCCTGCCCTGTGCGGGCGGTGCCGTGCTTTCCGACGGGATGACCCCGGCGCAACCATGTTTCTTCGGCGCACCCAGGGTGGGATTCACTCCTCTTCGCAACCAAGACGGATGCTTTCCCGGCGATGTCCAGCGCTCGTGCGCTGCGCATGCATGGGACATGCCGCCGCCTGGCGGTCGTGCAGACGAGGTTAACACGGTGCCCTCCGTTGAACCAAATGCCGCCGGACGTGGCGTGCCGCGCGGCACTGGATTCGAGCAGTCACGCGGTGCCGGGTGCAACTTGCCGCACGGCGCTGGGCCCGAGCAGCCACACGGTACCGGGCCCGACCGAAGCCGGAATACCGGAAACGCCCGGTATGCCGGCCGGGACCGCACGAAAGAGCCCATAGGCGACCACAGACAGACCGGGCGCCCCGCCTCATATCCAGCGCAAACGCGCCAACATTCGCCACAACTAGACAGACTGGTTCGTCTTTGTTAGCGTGTCGAGCCGTTCCCGGCAGGGGCCGCCGATCCGTAGGCGGCACGGCCGGGAGACAACGAATCCCGCACGCTCCGGCGTGCTTGTTCCGGCGCCCCGCAAGGGGCACCCCCATCTGGAAGGTGCTCAGGCATGATCTTCACCGGTGCGCTCCTCGGAGCTCTCCTCGGTTACGTGCTCCAGCGCGGCCGTTTCTGCGTCACGGGCTTCCTCCGTGACATCTGGATTTCCCGCGCCACCCGCGGCGTCACCGCATTGATGGTGGTCATCGCGGTGCACGCGGTCGGTTTCTGGGCGCTGCTGGCGCTCGGCGTCATCGAACCCAAGGAAATGGGCTTCGCCCCCGTCGCGACCATAGTCGGCGGCCTCATCTTCGGCTTCGGCATGGTGTGCGCCGGTGGTTGCGCCACCGGCACCTGGTACCGGGCCGGTGAGGGCCTCGTCGGTTCCTGGCTGGCGCTGGTGGCCTACGCGTTCACCGCGGCCTTCATGCGCATCGGCCCGGCGGCCGGCTTCACCGAGAACCTCCGCGGACAGACCGTCGGGTCCGGCACCATCCACGGCGACCTGAATCTGCCGGTCATCGTCCCGCTGGTCGCGCTCGTCGCCATCACCGGCTGGCTCGTCTACCGCGAGCTGTCGAAGCCGAAGTTCGCCGTCCCCACCCTCCCGCCGCGCAAGACCGGTCTGGCGCACCTGCTGGCCGAGAAGCCGTGGGGCCTGTTCTCCACCGCCGCCATCGTCGGTGTCATCGGCGTCCTCGCCTGGCCGCTGTCGCAGCCGACCGGCCGTAACTCGGGCCTGGGCATCACCACCCCGTCGGCGCACCTGGTCGGCTGGACCGGTACCGGCGACGCCGAGTACATGAACTGGGGCACCCTGCTCATCCTGGGCCTCATCGTCGGTTCCTACGTCGCCGCGAAGGCCTCGGGCGAGTTCCGCGTCCGCGTCCCGAACGCGCAGATCGCCAAGCGTTCCGTCGGCGGCGGCATCGCGATGGGCGTCGGCGCCGTCCTCGCCGGCGGCTGCACCGTCGGCAACGGCATGGTCGCCACGGGCCTGTTCTCCTGGCAGGGCTGGGTCGCGATCGTCGCGATGGCCCTCGGCGCCGGCGTCGCCGCCCGCATCTACCTGCTGCGCAAGCCGCTGCTGCCGGAGTCGGTGCGCAAGCTCGCCGGCCGCGGCGACTCCGCCGACGCCGGGTCGGCCGAGACCGCCGACGCGAAGGCCACCGCGAAGGTCAACGCCTAAGCGCTTTCCGACGGTCGCGGGGCCGGCATCAGGCCCCCGCCCCGCGACCCGTCCCCCGCTTCTTTCCCCGAACGTTCCCGGACTTCGGGTTCCACCGAAGTTCCCCGTTACTTTCCCCCATACTTCCCAGGCATTTCCCCGACATTCCCCCGACATTCCCCCGACATTCCCCCGAAAGGACCATCACATGGCCACCCACATTCTCGAGACCAACGGCGAAGTCTGCCCCTTCCCCCTCATCGAGGCCAAGCAGAAGCTCGAGGAGCTGAACCCCGGCGACGAGCTGGTCATCGGCTTCGACTGCACCCAGGGCACCGAGTCCATCCCGCGCTGGGCCGCCGAGGAAGGCCACGGCGTGAAGGACTTCAAGGTCGTCGGCGACGCCGAGTGGTCCATCACCGTCGTGAAGAAGTAACTGCCCCACGCAGTCACCGCACGCCCGCCCCGGTCCCCTCACGGACCCGGGGCGGGCGTCGTCGTATACGGGGCCCAACCCCGGGTCCCGTGCCGCTTCCCCCGGACCCGCAACGCCCACATTCCAATACGGCATCGAATGCCATCCACATATCTGTTTCGAAGGCGCAAGCTTCGTCCCGGGCGTACCCTTCGTGGCATGGAAACGCCGGATCCCAGGACCAGGGAATTGGTTCAAGCACTATCCGAACTGGAATCGGCGGCCGCCCGGGTGGCCTCGTTGGCCAGGGACGTACGTGGTGACCTCGAGGGGGAGGTTCCCGGGCCCGACGCGCAACCGACGAGGGATCGCCCCGGCACTTCCGGGCAAAGTGATACCGGTCAGCGCGATACCGGGCAGCGTGACACCGGGCAGCGTGGAACCGACGAGGGCTTCGCCGCGGCGGCGCTCGCGACGGGCTCCCCGATGGACGTACTGCCGGAAACGCCCGCGGGCGCACCGCCCCGCCCGGGCTCCGGCCC
>DUOR01000213.1 GCA_012838715.1 Actinomycetales bacterium | reverse complement strand
GCGGCTGGCGTTCGTGCTGGGGCTGGTGCTGATGGGCATGTGGGTCTGGTTCCTCATCCCCGCCACCCCGCGCGGGCTGGTCGCCGTGGTGCTGCTGAACATCGGCATGGCCGCGCTGACGCCCATGTCCAACTACGGCTTCGACTCCGTCCGCGAAAACCTCGACCGCCGCGTCCTGGCCACCGGCACCGGCCTATCCAATATGGGCGGCTTCGTCGCCGCGATGATCGCCGCCCAGGGCATCGGCCTGCTGCTGGACTACTCCGCCGACGGCGGCACCTACGACTGGGGCGACTTCCGCTTCGCGTGGCTCGCCCTCGGCGCGGTGTGGGCCGCCGGCTTCATCGGGCTGCTGGCCAGCCGCCGTGCCGTGCGGAAAAGCCTCGAGCCGATGACGACCGAGCTGAAGTAACGGCACTGACGTGGCCGGGTCGAAGTAGCCGAGCTGAAGTAACGGCACTGACGTGGCCGGGTCGAAGTAGCCGAACTGCAGTAGCGGCACCGGCCGTTGTTGAACGGCGGGCACCCCCACCGCTGTGTCCGGGGCGACACTTTCCCGGCGCCCGTAACATCGGTAACCATGACCGGCACGAACATCACCTCACCCTTCCGCGAGACATTCGGCGCCCTCACCGAGGCGTGCCGGGGCATCACCAAAGGCGAAAACGCGGACTACATCCCCGACCTCGCCAACGTCGACCCGAACCTGTGGGCCACCGCCGTGATGAGCCCCGACGGCGACCTCTACGCCTTCGGCGACATCGACCACAAGTTCACCATCCAGTCGATTTCCAAGCCGCTGGTGTACGGCATCGCCATCGAGGAGCTCGGCATCGAGAAGGTGACCGAGCGCGTGGGCGTCGAGCCCAGCGGCGACGCCTTCAACGAGATTTCCCTGGACAAGGACGGCCGCCCGGTCAACCCGATGATCAACGCCGGCGCCCTCGCCGTGCACGGCCTGCTGCAGGAGCACGTCGGCGGCAGCGCCGAGAAGCTCATCCTCGAGGTGATGTCGAAGCTGGCGAACCGCGAACTCGACGCCGACATGCAGATCGGCGAAAAGGAGCGGGAGGCGGGCTTCCGCAACCGGGCCATCGCGAACTTGCTGCGCTCGACGGACGTCATCACCTGCGACCCGCTGGAGGTGTTCGACGGCTACAGCTGGCAGTGCTCCATCAACATCAACGTCTGCGACCTCGCGACCATCGGCGCCACCCTCGCCAACGGCGGCGTGAACCCGCTCAGCGGCGAGCGCGTCTTCAGCGACGAGACCTCCCAGTGGGTGCTGTCCGTCATGTCGACGTCCGGCATGTACAACGCGGCCGGTAACTGGATGAACAAGGTGGGCATCCCCGCCAAGTCGGGCGTCGCCGGCGGCATCCTCGGCGTCATCCCCGGGCAGCTGTCGATGGCGTCGTTCTCGCCGCCGCTCGACGAGTTCGGCAACTCCGAGCGCGGCAACGCCTTCTTCGACAAGGCGTCCAACGAGCTCGGGCTGCACATGATGCGCGTGACCGGCCGCCCCCAGGGCGCCGTCCGCCAGCGCGCGCAGGTCGACTTCGACGAGGACGGCGTGCAGGACACCACCCTGCTGCGCCTCTACGGCGACATCGACTTCTGCTCCTACGAGCCCATCGACCGCGAGGTCACCCAGGGCGCGACGTCCGGCACGCAGATGTTCGTCGACCTCGTCGAGGTCCGCTCCCTCGCGCCGCGCGTGAAGAAGATGCTGGAGCAGCTGCTGGAGTCCGCCGCCGGCGAGACCACCGTCTTCGTCCACGACCCCGCCGACCTGCTCGACCACGACGTGTGCGCCGCCCCGCAGTGGGTCGACCAGGCGGAG
>DUOR01000212.1 GCA_012838715.1 Actinomycetales bacterium | reverse complement strand
CGGTGCGGACGGCGCGGACGGTGACGGCGGCCGCAACATCGCCGTCGTCAGCCACGGCGCGGCCATCCGGCTCGTCGCGCAGCACCTCGCCGGCATCGACGGCGACTTCGTGTTCCGCCACCCCATCCCCAACGCGGCCCGCATCGAGCTGGTCCGCGACGTCGACGCGGGTGCGGGCGACGCCGCCGGCAGCTGGCGCCTGGCCCGCTGGGGCGAACTCGCCGACAACCTCGACGCGCGGGATTAGCTGGCGCGGGTTTAGGTCGCGTGGTCAGGCGGCGCGATCAGGTCGCGCGGGTTTAGGTAGCGCGGTCAGGCGTAGCCCAGGCGGTCGAGGTCGTCCTCGTCCATGCCGAAGAAGTGCCCGACCTCGTGGAGCACGGTGACCCGGATCTGCTCCACGAGGGTTTCCTCGTCGGCGCAGTAGCGGCACAGGGGTTCGCGGTAGATGTGGATCGTGTCCGGGATTCCCCAGTGGTCGGCGGTCCGCTCCGTCAGTGGCACGCCCTCGTACAGGCCCAGCAGTTCGGGGGTTTCGGGGTTGTGGTCGGCGACCAGGATGACCACGTTGCCCATCCGGCGGAGGAATTCCTCCGGGATGAGGTCGATCGCCTCGTCGACGAGTTCGTCGAAACGGGGCTCGCTCACGTAGACCATGCGGGCCCCTAGTTCGTGCCCGGGGCCCCGGCGGAACCGGTCGGCGCGCCGGCGCCGGGTGCGGTGGCCTGGCCGTCCTCGCGCAGGGGGTTGCGCGGCGGCGGCTCGGCGGGCGGGGCGCCGTCGATGAGGAAGTCACCGGTGGCGGAGCCGGTGAGGGTGGAGAACCCGCCGACGCCGTTGTCCTTCATCACCCAGCAGTTCACGGAACGGGTGCCGGCGGTGAAGGATTCGGGGGCGATGGTCATCCAGAACGGCAGCAGCGTCGACTGGTAGAGGGCCTCCTCGCCGCCGAGGTAGTCCTGGGCGGCGCTGACGCACACGTTGTCCAGGAAGTCGTTCTGGGCCTGCACGGTCGGGGCACCGTCGGGGAACTGCTCGTTCAGGTCGACGAGGCCGACCGCCTCGAGCAGGTGCGGTTCGGCGCAGTCGACGGGGATGAGGCCGCCGGAGTCGTCGAGGGCGACGCATTCGCCGGGTTCCACGACGTTGGCCTGATCGATGTCGGCGGCGCGGCCGACGACCTCGGCGGGGGCGCCGCCCGGGTCGGTGGCCTGGATGCCGCAGAGCATGGTGCGGTCGCCGTCGGCCCAGGAGATGCTGGGCGGCAGGATCGGGGTGACCACGAGGCGGCCGGAGGGGTCGAACCCGCCGTCGAGGTATTCGACAACCGGGTCGTGGCAGACCCAGTCGCGGAGCTGGACGAGGCTTTCGGTGCCGGGTTCGGAGGCGTCCTCGCCGAAGTAGCCGATCCAGGATTCGACGTCCTCGAGGTCGACGCGGTCGGCGACCTCGGCGCGGTGGTTTTCCTCGCAGCCCACGACGACGAAGTTGCTGACGGTGCCGTCGTCGGCGATGTCCCAGGTGAGGCAGTCGCCGACCTGGGCGTTGGTGAAGGCCGCGGCGTCGACGTCGAGGACGCGGGTGTCGGTGCCGTCGGTGCCGGTGGTGCGGGGCTGTTCCTCGGGCAGTTCGGCGGGCCCGACGGCGTAGGCGGTGATGCCGCCGCCGACCAGCATGGCGACGGACATGACCCGCAGGCCCCATCCGTCGCGCCACCCGTTTCGAGTTCGTCCCTTAACCATCGCCACCATTGTGCACCACGTTGGGGGCCGGATAGGCGCGGGTATTGTGTCCGTCATGCCCGAAACGTCCCCGAACACCCGTGTTGCCCCCACTTCCGGGGTGATTCCGGCGTGAATTGGGGTGCGCTGGCGGCGATGTTGGGCATTCACGTCGCCGGGATGACGACGCCGGGCCCGGACATTTTCCTGATCCTCCGCACGGCGCTGCGTTCGCGGAAGCATGCGTTGGCGGCGGTGGCGGGCATCGTCACGGGGTCGACGCTGTGGGTGACGTTGACGGTGGTGGGCGTCGCCGCGGTGCTGGCGACCCATCCGGTGCTGATGGGCGTCATCCAGCTGGCGGGCGGCGCCTACCTGACGTGGATGGCGTCGCGGATGATCTCCGGTGCGCTGCGGGGGCTGCGGGAGCTTTCCGACGGTGGCCAGCCCGCGTTGGGGGCGGCGGCCCTGGGTTCGGTGTGGTCGTCGTACCGGCAGGGCGTCCTGACCAATCTGTCGAACCCGAAGATCGTGCTGTTCTTCACGGCGGTGCTGGCGCAGTTCATGCCGGTCGGGGCCGCGTGGTGGGTGCAGTTGACGTACATCCTGGCGCTGTTGGGGACGTCGGTGCTGTGGTTCGGTTTCATCGCGCTGGCGGTGTCGACGGAGGCGGTCGTCCGCCGCATGGTGGCGGTCGGCCCGTGGGTTGATTTGGTCGCCGGCGTGGTGTTCGGGGTGCTCGGTGTGGCGTTCATGTGGCAGGGGGCCGCGGGCCTGCTGTGACGATCCGGGGGGCCGGGTACCCTGGGTGCGTGATCGATCTGAAATTCCTCCGCGACAACCCTGATGTCGTGCGCGATTCGCAGCGCACCCGTGGCGAGGACCCGGCCCTCGTGGACCGGCTCCTCGAGGCCGACGTGCGGCGCCGCGAAGCCATCGCCTCCGCCGATGCGCTGCGCGCCGAGCAGAAGGGCTTCGGCAAGAAGATTGGCGCCGCCTCCAAGGAGGAGCGGCCCGCGCTTCTGGAGGAGGCCAAGGGCCTGTCCGGCAAGGTGAAGGCGGCCGAGGCCGAGCAGCGCGACGCCGAGGCGGCGGTCCACGATCTGCAGATGAAGCTCGACAACATCGTCGAGGGCGCGCCCGCCGGCGGCGAGGACGACTTCGTGGTGCTGGAGCACGTCGGCGAGGTCCCGGAGTTCGACTTCGAGCCGAAGGACCACCTGGAGCTCGGCGAGTCGCTGGGCCTCATCGACATGGAGCGCGGCGCGAAGGTGTCCGGCTCCCGCTTCTACTTCCTCACCGGCGCCGGCGCCCTGCTCCAGCTGGGCATGCTGAACCTGGCCGCCCAGAAGGCCACCGCGCACGGCTTCCAGCTGATGATCCCGCCGGTCCTGGTCCGCCCGGAGACGATGGCGGGCACCGGCTTCCTCGGCGCGCACGCCGACGAGGTCTACCACCTGGAGGAGGACGACCTGTACCTGGTCGGCACCTCCGAGGTGGCCCTGGCCGGCTACCACGCCGACGAAATCATCGATCTTTCCGACGGCCCCGTGCGGTACGCCGGATGGTCCTCCTGCTTCCGTCGGGAAGCGGGGTCCTACGGCAAGGACACGCGCGGCATCCTGCGCGTGCACCAGTTCGACAAGGTCGAGATGTTCTCCTACTGCAAGCCGGAGGAGGCGGAGGCCGAGCACCAGCGTCTGCTGGGCCTGGAGCGCGACATGCTCGCCGCGGTCGAGGTGCCCTACCGCATCATCGACGTCGCCGGCGGCGACCTCGGCTCCTCGGCGGCCCGCAAGTTCGACACGGAGGCCTGGGTGCCCACCCAGAACACCTACCGCGAACTGACCTCCACCTCGAACTGCACCACCTTCCAGGCCCGCCGCCTGAAGACCCGCTTCCGCGACGAAACCGGCGGCACCCGCTACGCGGCGACGCTGAACGGAACGCTGGCCACCACCCGCTGGCTCGTCGCGATCCTCGAGAACCACCAGCAGGCCGACGGCTCCGTCGTCGTGCCGGAGGCGCTGCGCCCGTTCGTCGGCCGCGACGTGCTGGAGCCGATCGCGAAGAAGAAGGGCTGACCGACCCATGGCCTTCAACGAGGCGAACTACAAGAAGTTCAAGGGCTACACCGTCCCCGCCGACTTCCGCCCGGCCGCGCCGACGAAGGAAGCCCGCGAGTGGTTCTACGGCGGCATCATCCTGCGCGCCGCCCGCGGTTACATGCGGTTCCAGGGGCTCGACCTCACCATCGAGGGCGCCGAGAACATCCCGCTGAACGGCGGCGCGATGATCGCCGTCAACCACACCGGCTACTTCGACTTCGTCTACGGCGGCATCCCCGCCTTCCTCAACGGCCGCCGCCTGGTGCGGTTCATGGCCAAGCAGGAAATCTTCGACCACAAGATCGCCGGCCCGCTCATGCGGAAGATGAAGCACATCCCCGTCGACCGCGCGGCCGGCCGCGGCGCCTACGAGGAAGCCGTGCGACGCCTCCGCGGCGGCGCCCTGGTGGGCATCTTCCCGGAGGCCACCATCTCCCGGTCCTTCGAAATCAAGGAATTCAAGACGGGCACCACTCGCATGGCGCACGACGCCGGCGTCCCCGTCATCCCGGTGACCATCTTCGGCTCGCAGCGCGTGTGGACCAAGGGCCACAAGAAGAACCTCGGCCGCGTGAAGGCCCCGGTCTGGGTGCGCGTCGGCAAGCCGTTCACCCCGGGCCCCGACCCCGTGGAATCCACCCGCGAACTCTCCGCCCTGATGGAGAAGCAGCTGGACCAGCTGAAGGTCGACTACATCGAACGCTACGGCGACGAGCCCGGCGCCTACTGGCTGCCCGTCGAAATGGGCGGCAGCGCGCCGACCCTCGAGGAAGCCAACGTCATGGACGCCAAGGACAGGGAAGCGCGCGAAGCGAAGCGCGCCGAGAAGCTGCGCGCCCTGGGCGCCGGCGACGTCGGCACGCACGGCGACGGCCAGGGCAACCCCGCCGACCCCGACGGCCCGGCCGAGCCCGGTGAGGCCGACGGGCGGCGGTGAGCCGACCGTGATTGACGCCGCGACCCCGCCGCTCCTCGTCGCCTCCGACATCGACGGCACGCTCATCGACTCCCGCGACCGGGTGAGCCCCCGCCTGCGGAAGGCGCTGGGCCGCATGATCCGCCGCGGCGTCCCCCTGACCCTCGCCACCGGACGGCCCGCCCGCTGGCTGTACCCCGTGCTGGAACAGCTGCCCGTCCTTCCGGTGTGCGTCTGCGGCAACGGCGCCGTGCTGTACGACTCCGGCCGCGACGAAGTGCTCCGCGTCAAGGGCCTGTCGCCCGACGTGCAGCGCGACGTCATCGACCGAGCGCGCGTCGCCATGGCGGGCGTCGGCGAAATCGGGGCCGCCGTCGAACGCGCCGGCACCTCCGCGATGGACCCAGCCGAGGAACTGTTCGTGGTCAGCCACACCTACTCCCACGCCTGGGAATCCATCGAGCACGGCATCCTCGGCGAAACGGAGATGACCTCCGAACCGGCGACGAAACTGCTGCTCAGCAACCCGCACATGAGCAGCGCCGACCTGTACAAGGTCATCGCGCCGCACATCCCCGAGGCCCACGCCCATGTCACCTACTCCATGCCGGAGGGACTCATCGAGGTCTCCGCGCCCGGCGTGACCAAACGCGCCGGACTGGAGGAACTCGCGTCCATGGTCGGCGCGACCGCCGACAACGTCGTGTGCTTCGGCGACATGCCCAACGACATCGAAATGCTCGAATGGGCGGGACTCGGCGTGGCCATGGGCAACGCGGTGCCCGCCGTCCAGGACGTCGCCGACGAAATCACCGCCACCAACGACGACGACGGCGTGGCCCGCGTCCTCGAACGCTGGTTTTAGGGCCGGGGGATAGGGGCGGGGATACGCGACCCCGGAGCGGCACCTGATCGGCCCCGGATCGGCTCGGGTCGACTCCGGATTGGCACCCGATCGACCCCGGATCGGCTCGGGTCGACTCCGCATCGACCCCGGATCGGCTCGGGTCGACTCTGGATTGGCACCCGATCGACCCCGGATCGGCGCCAGAAAGCGCCAAATGGCGCTGCTCGCCAAGTTCGTGGTTAAACCTTCTGTGGGCGAAAAAGAAGAACCGCGAACTTGGTGGAAAAGTGGCCCAATTGCACCAAGTCGGCGGTTATTTCTTCTCGCGAAATGAGGGAATAACCGCGAAGTTGACGCCGGCACGCACGGCAGCGGCAGCCGGAAATTCCGGATCTCGGCGACGCCCGGGATTAGCCCTCAGAGCGCCGTCTGGACGATGGACTTGATTCCGGGGCTGAGGTCCAGCGCGACGTCGGAAAGCGCTCTATGGCCCTTGTGGGAAGTTTCGGTTTCGGGAACCCCAAAAAGAATCCCCGCGGGGCCGGCCGGTCGGGTGCCGGGGGCGGCGCAAAAAGCGGCCGGACCCGAAATGGGCCCGGCCGCCGTCGCGTGCCGCGGTGGTTGGCGGTCGCCGCTAGTTCTTGTCCACCGTGACCTCGCCGGTGGCGGGGTCGTAGGTGATGGTGCCGCCCTGGAACTCGGCGCGCTCGACGCCGTCGACGATGGTCTGCGAGGACGTCGGGGCACCCAGCTCACCGACCTCGAAGCCCTGGTTGGCCCAGGCGTCCGCGATCTCGCCCCAGAGGGCGGCCTCGCCGGTGGTGTTCGAGTCGGTGATGATGCCGTTGTCGAACTTCACGTAGCGCAGCGCGTCGGCGCGGCCCTGGTCGTTGGCGACGGTGGCGCCGGTCTGGATGCCGGTCTGCGCCTCGCCCAGGACGTCGCCGAACTGCTCGACGATGCTCTGCCACTCCTCGGCCAGGTCGTTCTCCTCGTTGATGTCGAGGATGGTGTCGACCAGGACGGGGATGTCGTCGATGGACGGGCCGTCCTCGATGGACTTGCCGAGCGCCGCGAAGATGGCGTCCGCCGTGGCGCCGAGACCCGGGGTGCCCAGGGCGCCGAACGCTGCGGCGAGGATGCTGCGCGCACCCGCGACGGCGTTGACGGCGTTCTCGCGGTCCTGGTCGGAGGAACCGATCTGGACGTCATCGCCGGTGCCGCTGCCGGTGCCCGTTCCAGTTCCGGTGCCGGCTCCTGTGCCGGTACGAGTGCCGGTACCCGTGCCAGTTCCCGTGCCGGTGCCAGTTCCGGTGCCCGTGCCAGTACCAGTGCCGGTACCGGTCTCGGAGTCGTCGTCGGTGCTGGAGCCGACCTCGGTGTCGGTGCCAGTACCCGTGCCGGTGCCGGTGCCGGTACGAGTGCCGGTTCCGGTACCCGTCCCGGTGGTGCCTTCGTCGGCGTCGTCATCGTCGTCGCGGTCGATGACCAGGTCGGCGAGGCCGCCCGGACGCTCGTTGATGACGTTGCCGCTCTCCAGGGAATCGAACTTCTGGGAGGCGATCTGGCGGATGTTGTCCATCTGGGCGTAGCCGGCGTTGCCCGGGCAGGTGGTGTTGCCGACGTCGCGGTGGGCGAAGATGTTCGGCAGCGTGACCCGTGCGCCGTAGGGGAACTTGGAGTAGCTCGAGCCGCCGGAGGTCATGGTGGTGGTGCCGGTCGGGTCGATGTCGGCGAGGTGCATGCGCCAGCCGAGCATGTTGCCCACGGCGTTGATGGACGCCTGGGAGGGCTGGACGCTGGAGTAGTCGCCGAGGATGGAGATGCCCCAGGTGCCCTTGTTGAAGCCGCCGGCGTGGGCGCCCTGGACGTTCTTGTCCAGTCCGCCGTAGCGGCCCTCGTAGATGTTGCCGTACTTGTCGACCATCGCGTTGTAGCCGACGTCGCACCAACCGAGGGTGACGGCGTGGTAGTGGTAAATGCCGCGGACGATGCCGGCGGACTGCGCCTCGGTGTAGTTGTTCGAGCCGGCGGTGTGGTGGACCGTGGTGGCCTGCAGTTCCGGGTCGATGGTGGCGCCGCGGCAGCGCTGGCTTTCGTTGGCGCCCCAGCCGGCGCGGGTGATCACCTGCGGCATGCCGGTGAGGTTGCGCGCGTCGACGACGGGGTTGATGACGTTGCTCTCTTCGGCGCGGCCGTCGATGAAGACGGCGTCGACCTCGTCGAGGGGCAGTTCGTCGTTGACGGGCTCGATGTCCGTCCAGGCGATCTCCCGGTCGAGGGTTTCGGTCTCGCCGGTGCCGGCGGCGCCGGTGGTCGCCGTGTCGTTGCTTGCCGACGGGTCGGCGCCGATCTCGTCGCTGCTCGGCGTCTGGCGCGCCGGGGCGGTGCCCGTGGCGTCGTCGCCGGTGTCCGCGGCCCGGGCGGAGCCGGTGTCGCGGGCGATGTCCTCGAGGGTGATGCCGTCGAGGTCGACCTCGGAGCTGCCCTCGATGTCGTCCCAGCTCACGCCGGAGCCGGGGCCGAAGATGTTCAGGCCGTGGGTGGAGACCTGCACGGCGGTGGTCGGCTCGACGTAGATGAGCTCGGTGCCGTTCAGGCCGTTGCCCTCGCCCTCGGCGGGGTAGTGGGGTTCGGCCTCGTACCACTCGGACCAGGTGCCGTCCGGGCGGAGGGCGCGGAAGAACGCCGCGATGTCGGCGTTGCCCTGCCAGGTCAGGGCGAACATGGAGAACTCCTCGTCGCGGCGGAGTTCCTTGACCACGCCGCGGGTCGGGTGCTCTTCGTCGGACAGGGCCTGGGTGGCGATCGCCGCGTCCTCGACGAGGACGGAGGCCGCCTCCGTCAGGGACTCGACGGCGACCATCGGGTCGATGGGGCCGCTGCTGCTGCCCTGGATCTGGTTGTAGGCCGCGTTGCCGCCGAGGGCGACGAGAGGTGCGGCGATGAGCGCCGACACGACGGCAAAGATGAATGGGCGCCGTGCGTCGGCTTTGGCGCTGATGCGTCGTCGGTTCAGCAAGATGGTGCTCCAGTAAGTCGGGTGCATGATGATCCGCCGCAACGCGGCCGGGTCGGCGTTTACGCAGGTCGTGCGTTCCGCGCCGTCGATCGGGGTGTGACGGATGTGCAATCAGGTACGGATGTTACCAATGTTACTGCGATTTTCCAGTGTTGCCGGTGTGACTAGGGGTGTGTTTTCCGCCGTATTTCGCCCCGCGGACCCCCTCAGCCGCCTCACGATGCCCCCGACTGGCCCCCGACTGCCCTCCGGCGGGGACTCCGGCGGGGACTCCGGTCGATCCCGGGCCGACCCGCACGCCGCCCCCGGGCGGGTGGCCGCGCGGCGGGAAGGCCAGCGCGTCGGAAAGCCCATGACGGAACCAGGGGTTAGGCTGGCGCGCGTGAACACTGACACCACGTATGACCTTTTCGTCGTCGGCTCGGGCTTCTTCGGGCTGACCGTCGCCGAGCGGATGGCCGACCAGCTGGGCAAGCGCGTCCTCGTCGTGGAGAAGCGCCACCACATCGGCGGCAACGCCTACTCCGAGGCCGAGCCCGAAACGGGCATCGAGGTGCACAAGTACGGCGCGCACCTGTTCCACACCTCCAACAAGCGGGTGTGGGACTACGTCAACCGCTTCACGGATTTCACCGGCTACCAGCACCGCGTGTTCGCCATGCACGACGGCACCGCCTACCAGTTCCCCATGGGGCTGGGCCTGATCACCCAGTTCTTCGGCAAGTACTACAGCCCCGACGAGGCGCGGGCGCTGATCAAGGAGCAGGCCGCCGAGATCGACGCCGACAAGGCGGAGAACATGGAGGAGAAGGCCATCTCCCTCATCGGCCGCCCCCTCTACGAGGCGTTCGTCCGCGACTACACCGCCAAGCAGTGGCAGACCGACCCGAAGAACCTGCCGGCGTCGAACATCACCCGCCTGCCGGTGCGCTACACCTTCAACAACCGCTACTTCAACGACACCTACGAGGGCCTGCCCGTCGACGGCTACACCAAGTGGCTGGAGAACATGGCCGACCACGAGCTCATCGACGTCGTCACCGACACCGACTGGTTCGAGGTCCGCGACGAGCTCCGCGCCGCCAGCCCCGACGCGCCCGTCGTCTACACCGGCCCGCTGGACCGCTACTTCGACTACTCGGAGGGCCAGCTCGGCTGGCGCACCCTCGACTTCGAGACCGAGGTCCTCGAAACCGGTGACTTCCAGGGCACCCCGGTGATGAACTACAACGACGCCGAGGTCCCCTACACCCGCATCCACGAGTTCCGTCACTTCCACCCGGAGCGCGACTCCTACCCGACGGACAAGACCGTGATCATGAAGGAGTACTCCCGCTTCGCCGAGGGCGACGACGAGCCGTACTACCCCATCAACACCCCGGACGACCGCGAGATGCTGGCGAAGTACCGCGAGCGCGCCGCCGCCGAGGCCCGCGACAACAACGTCCTCTTCGGTGGCCGCCTGGGCACCTACCAGTACCTGGACATGCACATGGCCATCGCGTCCGCCCTCAACATGGTGGACAACAAGCTCGTCCCATTCTTCACCGAGGGTGAACCGCTGGAGCAGCAGGGCCGCGCCCGGTAGTTCGCGCGCACCCACCCGCTTGCCGACGACGGCCGGGACCCGATTGATTCGGGTCCCGGCCGTCGTTTCGTGTGCAGGTTTTGGCGGTGGCGGGTCTGCCGGCGCCGGATTTGGCGACGCCGGATTTGGCGGTGGCGCCCCGCCTTAGGCGTGGACGACGTTGACCTGGCGGGTCACGCCGTCGCGGGTGATGTGGCCGCCCTGGAAGTCGGCGCGGTCGGCGCCCCAGTTCGGGGCCTGCGTGGTGGTGGGCGCGCCGAGGGGGCCGATCTCGAAGCCCTGGTTCGCCCAGGCCTCCGCGACCTCCTCCCAAATCGCATGGGTGCCGGTGGCGACGGAGGTGACGATGATGCCGTGCTCGAACTTCACGTACCGCACCGGATCGGCTTCACCGGTCTCGTTCGGCACCGTCGCGCCCTGCTGCACGCCGGTCACCGGCCGGCCCAGCACATCGCCGTAGGCGTCCTTGACGGCCCTCCACTCGGCGGCGAATTCGTCGTCGCCCTCGAGGGTGGTCGACGGCGGCACCTGCACCGGGACGTCCGCCAGCGACGGACCCTGATCCGGCTCGCGGCCGACGGCCCCGAGGACCTCCGCGGCCGAGGCGCCCAGGCCGGGGGCGCCGGCCAGGCCCAGGGACGCGGCCAGGATGCTCCGGCCACCCGAGAACGGTTCGGCGGTCCCGGTGGCGGCGGGGCCACCGTCGGCAAGCACCTCGGCGTCGGGGTTGGTGGTGTCGGGGTTGGCGGTGTCCGGGTTAGCGGCGTCGGCGCCCTCCGGGGCCGGCTGGCTCTCATCGAACGGCAGCACGATGGGCAGGCCGGCGATGATGCCGGGCAGGTCGGCGCGGATGTCGCTGCCGCCGACCGGGCCCTCGTTGCCGATGTCGCCGTTGTTCAGCGCGGTGTACTTCGCGTGGGCGATGTCGCGGATGCGATCCATCTGCGCGTACCCCGCCTCGCCCGGGCACGTGGTGTTGCCGGTGTCCCGGTGCGCGAACACCGTGGGCAGCTCCACCGACTGGCCGCGCGCGTACTTCGCCGTGCGGAAACCCTGCGAGGTCAGCGACGTGGTCGCCTTCGGGTCGACCTCCGCGCGGTGCAGGCGCCAACCGATCATCGTGCCGATGGCGTTGATCATGGCGGGCGTCGGCTGGGCGGTCGAGTAATCGCCCATCATCGAAATGCCCCAGGTGCCCTTGTTGAAGCCACCCGCGTGCGCGCCCTGGACGTTGTTGTCCAGGCCGCCGAAACGGCCCTCGTAGATGTTGCCGAACTTGTCCACCAGCGCGTTGTAGCCGATGTCGCCCCAGCCCAGCGTCTCCGCGTGGTACTTGAAGATGCCGCGGACGATGCCCGCGGCCTCCGCCTGCGAGTAATTGTTCGAGCCCGCCGTGTGGTGGACCGTCGCCGCCTGCAGCACCGGATCATGGCCCGCCGTGCGCGTGCGCATCGACTCGTCGGCGCCCCACCCCGCGCGGGTGATGACGTGCGGCATGCCGGTCGTGTCCGTCGTCTCCGTGATGGGGACGATGGCCGACGCCGAGGAATTGCCGTCGATGAACACCGCCTGCACGTCATCGAGGGTGCGCAGGCCGACGGACTCCGCGGCGCCCTGGATGTCGCCGCGCGCGATGGCGTCGACGTCCGGCATCAGATCCAGGCCATGCGTGGACACCTGCACCGCAGTGGTGGGCTCCAGGTAAATCAGCTCCGTGCCGTTGCGGCCGGAACCCATGTCCGAACCGCTGGACAGGTTGTGCGCGTCGGCGGCGTACCACTCGGACCAGGTGCCGTCGGCACGCTCGGCGCGGAAGAAGGCGGTGACGTCGGCGTCACCGCGCCACGTCAGGGCGAACTGCGAAAACTGCGTGTCCCGACGGAACTCGCGGACGAGGCCACGGTTCGGGTGCAGCGAATCGACCAGGTCGCGGGCCGCGATGGCGGCATCCTCGACGACCACCGACGTGGACTGCGACAGCGGCGCCGACGTCATGGTCACGTCGACGGGCGTTCCGCGCTCCAGGATGCGCAGCGGGTTCCGGCCCGTGGCCTTCATGGCCAGGGGTGCGGTTGCGACGGTCGCGGCCAGGCCCAGGAGAAACGGGCGACGGCCGACGGTGGTCGGGTTGATACGGCGACGTGTCCGCAAGGGAGCACTCCAAACTGAGACAGTTGAGACGAACGGGATTGCTGGGGCGAATGTTACGCCTGGGGCGGATGAATGTCAGCTTGCTCGCCGATGTCACTGGAAGGGGTTTGGGAAAGGGCCGCCGAAACCATCGGCGGCCCTTGCTTTTGACGGATTCCGGCGGGGGTGGCCGGTTGCCGCGGGTCCCGGTGGACCGTCCGGGCCGGCGTCGAAAACGGGCCCGGCGCCGGCCCGGAGCCGTTACGCCGGGTGGCCGCAGTTCATGCAGAACCGCGCGTCCTCGGCCATCGGGGAACCGCACCCCGCGCATTTCGTCGTGGCCCCGCCGCCGTCACCGGGGCCACCGTCATTGCCGGGGCCCGCGGGCGGAGCGCCCCATCCCTGCTGCTGGGGAGGCTGTTGGGGAGGTTGCTGGCCCTGCTGTTGGCCCTGTTGCTGGGGTTGGGGCGGGTACCCCGGCTGCCCCTGGGGCGGCTGCTGCGGGTAACCCTGGCCCGCGTAATCCCGCTGGGGATAGCCCTGCTGCGCGTAGCCCTGGGGCGGCTGCTGATAACCCTGCTGGGGGTAGCTCTGTTGGGGATATCCCTGCTGGGGATAGCTCTGCGGCGGGTACCCGCCGGGCGGCATTCCCCCGTAACCCTGCGCGCCACCCGGCATTCCGCCCGGCATCCCACCGGGCGCGGGCGGCATCCCGCCCATCGCACGAAGCCGGTCGCACAGCTCGGCCACCTGATTCGCCCGCATCATGGTGGCCTGGATGTCCCGGCCGTCCATCGACGAATCGGTCCACGACACCTCGTTGACCAGCGGATGATTCAGTTCGACCACGAAGCGGAAACCAGTGACCTCCCGCGGAACGCCCTGGACGTCATGGCCGGAACGACCCATGTCCAGGTAGCGGCCGAAAGGCATGTTCATCGCCTGCCGCATCAGGTTCCCGCCATGGACGCCGCCGGATCGGGCCGCCCCGATTCCCGCACCGCGGCCCACGCGCACCGTCCCCTTGCCGACGCCGACGTTCCCGCGGGAATGCTGCAGATGGTCGGGGACGCCGTCGCCGTCGGCGTCGTCATGCGAGATGTCGTACGTCGCCTCGATGCGCAGCCCGCGGAACGCGGACGCGTCGAACACCTCGGGATTCCCGTTCTTCCAGTCGCGGCCGGTGGCGAACAGGAACCAGCCGCGCCGCTCGTCGAGACGCAGGGTCCCGCCGTCCCGGGCGGTGCCGCCGGCCGACGACGTCGCCGTGAACTCCGCGAACCGCGCCTTGTTCCGCTCCCGCTCCGCCAAATGCCGCTTCACGTCGTCGACGCCGAGGCGTTTCCACGTCGATTTCGGTACGAGCGAGGATGTCCGGTTCCGGCAATCGCTGCACAGGGTGGCGTCGGAAAGCGTGAGTTTGCGCATCATTCCGACCTTCCCGCCGCAGAGTCCGCAGGACTTCTTGTCGAAGAAGGCCATTGTCTTCGTCCTTTCTGATGGATGGCGCCGGGCGGCGCCTAAAACTTGGAGGAGCTGCTGGTGTACCCGCCACCGGAACGGGACGTGCCGCCGGAACTGGGGGCCTCGATGGTGCGGGTGCTGGTGGTGGAGTAGAGGTACAGGTCGTTGATGCGCGTCATGTGCGGCCTGCCGGCGAGGTAGTCGTCCGCATCCGCTTTCCGACGCGCCGTGCGGTTCTTCCGGAGGAGCCACCACATCACGCCGCCACCGGCGGCCCCACCGCCCGCCAGCGCCCCGGCGCCCGTGCCGCCCCACTTCACGGCCTTCTCGCCGGCGGTTTCCGGGTGCCGCGGATTGTCCTCCGAGTACGGCGTGCCCGCCTGCCAGGCCTGCAGGTACGCCTCCGTTTCGTCGAGGAAGAGGGAGGACGCCGGGTACCACTCGTCGTCGCCCAGCGGATCGAGGAGGGTGTCGCGGATGTCGTCGGTGCCGTGGATGTCGGCGACCTCTTCGCCCGGGCCGACGGAAATGACGGTGATGTCGCGGGTCTGGACGGCGATGGTCAGCGCGATGGCGCCCTGCCCCGTCTGGACGCCGTGGCCCGTGGCCTCCAGGTACTCGATGGCCCAGACGTGGCCGTCGACGCCATCGTCGAGGCGGTCGTAAAAGATGATGATCGGCGCCATCCCGTACCGCGCCTCGATGTCGCGGGCACGGGAGTCGAGTTCGTTGACCTGCGGCGGCGTGAGACTGCCGGTCACGTCGTTGACCAGCCTGTTCTGGTCGACCGTCTGCGCGACGACGCCCGCACCCTGGGCGGAGACCATGACGGCGGCGGACTGGGCGCTCACTGGGGTGGCGGCTGTGGCGGTGGCCCCCGCCGGCACGAGCAGGGCGGTCAGGAGCGGCATGCCGACGGCGAGCGCCAGCGCGCCGATGAACGCGGCCAACCGCAGCCGCAGTGGGGGACGGGCGGACGCCGGGCCACGCCGTCGGAAAGCGGGGCGGGTCGGGGAAATGGGGGCGGGGGAGGTGGTCATCGCAGAAGCACCAGCCAGACGATGAGAAAGATGATCAGGAACACCGCGAGCCCGATGCCGGCGAAAACCGCCCACTTCTTGCCCGCGGACACCGGGAATTCGCCGACGAGACGGCCGCTTTGGCCGTTCATGGCGTAGTTGAACGTTTTCCCGCCGTACGCGATGTTCAGCATCCACACCGGCAGGTACACCAGTTCCGAACCGCCGCGCAGCAACCGGATGTTGGAGCCCTGGTTCGTCACCGCGGTGTATCCGTGGACGGTCTGGCGCAGCGCGCCGATGGCGGAGGATTCGATGCGCTGCCACGCCCTGGGGTGGGCGGCATCCGCGGGGACGGTGCAGGTGTTGGCCCGGAAACCGGCGAGGTACGCGGTGCCGAAGGGTTTCGCGCCGCGCAGGTCGAACGGTTCGATGGCCTCGGTGCGGGTGTCGTCGATGATTCGCGTGGCCGCCACCGGGATGGAGTTGAACCCCATGCTGCCCGACCGCTGCAGCGCGTAATGGGCCGTGGTGGTCGTTTCCGTGTTGCCGGATCGGGTGGTCATCACCCGGGTGCCGCCGAACTGGGCGTCGGCGTGCACGTCGCAGCCGTACAGCCAATAGGGCACGTAAATGCCGGAGATTTCCGCCAGCTTCGCGTCGTCGGTGAAGGCGCCGGGGATGAGCGGCACCTTCTTCGCCTGTTCCTTGAACGCCGCAATCGCCTGCTCGCGGGTGGTGCGGAAGGGGATGAGCCGTGTGGGCACGAGGGTCTCGCGCAGCTGCGTCTCGGCGACGAAATTGTTGTCGCAGTACGGGCATTTCGTGGACACGGTGTCCGGCGTGCCGATGATGCCGCCACCGCACGACGGGCACTCGAAGTGCTTCAGCCCCTTCTCGCGGGCCTCCTCCGGGGTGAGCTCCTCCGGAACCTTGACGTCCCACGCGAAGTCACGTTGCGGTTGCTGTTTCGGGGGCGCCGGTGCTTTCCCGTTCCGCTTGCCGACGTCGTCGGCGCCGCCACCCGGCCCGCCCCCGGGGATCGGCGCCGGCGGGTACCCCGGGACGGTCGGGCCCATCGGCATGGGGGCGGCGGGGAAGCCGGGGGTCGCCTGGGCCATGCCGGGGCGGGGTCCCGGGCCCGGGCGAGGGCCGGGGTGTGGTCCGGGGTGGG
>DUOR01000211.1 GCA_012838715.1 Actinomycetales bacterium | reverse complement strand
TCCCCCATGTCGATGCCGAGCTCCAGGGTCCCGGTGGCCACGACGCACCGCAGCCGCCCGTCCTTCAACGCGGCCTCGATGCCGGCGCGCTCCTCCTTGCTCACGCTGCCGTGGTGCGCCCGGGCGAACATCGCCGGCGCCTGCCCCGCGACGTCGTTGACCAGCCCCAACTGCGCGGGGCTGCGCCGCCGGGCGGGGCTGAGCAGCTCCGGCGCGTGGTCCGCGGCCCACAGTTCGTTCAGCCGTCCGGTGAGTTTCTCCGCGTTGCGCCGCGAGTTCACGAACACCAGCGTCGAGGTGCTTTCCGACGCCTCCCGGTAGACCTCCCGGTCAATGAACGGCCACATCGACCCCGGGGGTTCGCCGGGATGGGATCCGGCGGCTTCGGATTCCGGCGCCTCCCCGTCGCGGTCGTCTGGTTCTGGGTAGTCGCCTGCTTCGGGGCGGGCGCCGGCGCCCCCGGTGCCCGTGCCGTCGGCAAGCGGGGGATGCTCGGGCAGCGCGGTCATGTCGTCGACGGGCACCCGGATGGAGACGTCCCACTTCTTCGCCGACGGCGGGGTCACGACGGTGCAGGGGCGCGGTTGCCCGTCCGGGCCGGCGCCGGCGAGGAACGCGGCTACCGCGTCGATGGGGCGGACCGTCGCGCTGAGCCCGATGCGCGGCACATGGCGGCCGGCGAGCGCATCCAGCCGCTCCAACGACAACGCCAGATGGGAGCCGCGCTTCGACCCGGCGACCGCGTGAATCTCGTCGACGATGACGGCCTCGACGCCGCGCAGGGTCTCCCGGACCGAGGAGGTCAGCATCAGGTACAGCGACTCCGGCGTGGTGATCAGGATGTCCGGGGGCTTCCGCCCCAACCGCGCCCGCTCCGCATGCGGCGTATCGCCGCTGCGGATTCCGATGGAAATGCGGTCGCCCCACCCCAACCCCGCCAGCGGCTCCCGGAGATTCCGGCCGACGTCGACTCCCAGCGCCTTCAACGGCGAAACGTAGAGCACGCGCACGCCGCCGGTGTCGCGGGCTGCGCGAGCGGCGTCGCGGGCTGCGCGGGCGGCGTCGCGGGCCTCAACGGAGTCGCCGCCGGCATCCCCGCGCGACGTGCCCAGCCGGTCGATGAACCACAGGAACGCGGCCAGCGTCTTGCCGGAACCGGTGGGCGCCACGGCCAGGACGTCGTCGCCGCGGGCGGCCGCCGCCCACGTCCCCGCCTGCACTTCCGTCGGCTCGCCGAAGCGCCCGGCGAACCATTCGCGCACGGCATCGGACATGCCCGCGAACGGGGCGCCCGGCCCGCCGGACGTGGGGTCGTGGGTCAACGGGCACCTCCTCACTCCTCCGCATATTATCGGGGGCATGTCTGCCTACGTTGATGACGACATCCTCACCCTCCGCCTCGCCCAGGGCACCGGCGAGATTCTCAAGGGGGTGCGCAACGTGGGTCTGCTGCGGGGCCGCGTCCTCGGCGACGCCGGCGACGCCCTCTCGCAGGAGTGGATCGCCCGGGCGCTCGACCAGCACCGCCCCGACGATGCCGTCCTGTCGGAGGAGGCCGCCGACAACCACGGCCGCCTCGACCACGACCGTGTCTGGATCATCGACCCCCTCGACGGCACCCGCGAGTTCGCCGGCGGCCGCCAGGACTGGGCGGTGCACATCGCCCTCATCGAGAACGGCGTGCCGGTTCACGCGGCCGTCGGCCTGCCGGACCTCGGCCAGGTATTCCACACCGGCGAGGCGAAGGCCGTGACCGGCCCGATGTCCGGCCGCATCGTGGTGTCCCGCACCCGCCCGCCGGCCGTCGCCAAGCACGTCGCGGAGAAGCTGAACCTGGAGACCAAGGAGCTCGGCTCCGCCGGCGCGAAGGCCATGCACGTCCTCCTGGGCGACTACGACGCCTACATCCACGCCGGCGGCCAGTACGAATGGGACTCCGCCGCACCCGTCGGCGTGTGCAAATCCGCGGGCCTGCACGTGTCGCGCCTCGACGGTTCCGAGCCGAAGTACAACAACCCGGACACCTTCATGCCGGACATGCTGTACTGCCGCCCCGAGCTGGCCGACGACATCCTCGCCGCCGTCGCGGAATTCAAGGAAACCAACGGCAACTACTGAGTTCCCCGGGGACTCCCCGGGGAACCCACCCCCAACCCACCGGGGAACCCACCCCGAACCCGCCGGGCCGGGCGGTTTTTCCGCCTACAGTGGTCTCATCCTCCGACGGAAGCGATGACCATGGCCCGCACCCCCTCGAGCGACTCCCGACCGCCCCGCACGCCGCGGGTGCCGGCCGCGCTCGCGGGGGTCATTTTGTCCCTGGGCATGTTCGGGGTGGTGCTCGGCAGCACGGTGCCGTCGGGGCTGTACTCGATTTACCAGCGGCAGATGGGGCTGCCGGATTCCATCACCACCATCGTGTTCTCGTTTTACGTGGTGGGCGTGGTGGTGGCGCTGGTGTTCGGCGGGCATCTGTCCGATCAGATTGGTCGTCGGCCGCTGGTGCTCGCGAGCATCGCCCTGTCGATCGCGTCGTCCGCGACGTTGTACCTGGCGGCGTCGGAAAGCGTGTTGTACCTGGGCCGATTCCTCTCCGGCCTGTCGGTGGGGTTGTGCACGGGGGCGTTCACGGCGGCGTTGCGGGAGACGGTGGGCAATCGGTTGGGGGCGGTGCTCAGCACGGCGTTGACGTCGCTGGGGTTGGCGGTGGGGCCGCTGTTCTCGGCGATTGTGGCGGGGCGTTCGGCGGACCCGTTGCATACGCCGTTCCTCATTTACGGCGGTGTCGGGGCGCTGATGCTGGCGGTGACGCTGCTGGTGCCGGAGACCCGGGCGCGCGTGGCGCGGCCGCGGTGGGCGCCGCGGGTCGGGGTGGAGCGGGCCATCGTGCGCGGGTTCATCCCCTGCGCGCTGGCCATCGCGTGCGCGTACGGCACGAACGGGCTGTTCCAGTCGGTGGTGCCGTTGGCCATGCCCGCGGTGGGGACCTCCAACCAGTTGTCGATGGCCGGCGCGACGGCGGTGATGCTCGGCGCGTCGGCGGTGATCCAGGTGGTGGCCATCCGCGTGACCGGGCCGTGGGTGCTGGGGATGGGGCTCCTGATCCTGGCCGTGGGGCTGGCGGGCACGGCGGTGGCGCTGGGCGTCGGGTCGGCGGCGTTGTTCTGGTTCGCCACGGCCGTCGCCGGCGTGGGCCAGGGCTTCTCCTTCCGCGCGTCGCTGTACCGGGTGACGGAGCTGGCCTCCGAGGAACGCACCGCGCAGACCGTGTCCGCCTATTACATCGCCGGGTACGCGGCGACTGTGGTGCCGCCGTTGGGCGCGGGCTTCACCGGCGGCAGCGCGGCGGTGCCCGTCGTCTGCGGCCTCCTCGCGGCGGTGTGCGTGGCCACGTTCGCCCTGGAACGCCGCACCCGCGACGCCTACCCCGCGCCGGTGCGCTGACCGCCGCCAACCCCACCGCGCTTTCCGACGACCCGGCCCCGGCACCCTCGAAATCGCATGGGTACCCTGGCCGTCATGAGCTCCATCCCCACCCCGTACGAGGACCTGCTGCGCGAGATTCTCGCGGAGGGCGCCCCGAAGCCGGACCGCACCGGCACCGGCACCCGGTCGGTGTTCGCCCGTCAGCTGCGCTATGACCTGGCCGAGGGTTTCCCCCTGCTGACCACGAAGAAGGTCCACCTGAAGTCGATCATCTACGAGCTGCTGTGGTTCCTGCGCGGCGATTCGAACGTGAAGTGGCTGCAGGAGCGCGGGGTGACCATCTGGGACGAGTGGGCAGCGGAGGACGGCGAGCTGGGCCCGGTGTACGGCGTGCAGTGGCGGTCGTGGCCGACGCCGGACGGCCGGCACATCGACCAGATTTCGCGGGCGCTGGAGACGCTGAAGACGAACCCGGATTCCCGCCGCAACCTGGTGTCCGCGTGGAACGTGTCGGAGTTGGAGAACATGGCGCTGCCGCCGTGCCACCTGCTGTTCCAGTTCTATGTCGCGGACGGCAAGTTGAGCTGCCAGCTGTACCAGCGCAGCGCCGACATGTTCCTGGGCGTGCCCTTCAACATCGCGTCGTACGCGTTGCTGACGCACATGTTCGCCCAGCAGGCGGGCCTGGAGGTCGGCGAGTTCATCTGGACCGGCGGCGACTGCCACATCTACGACAACCACGTCGAGCAGTGCGAGCTGCAGATTTCCCGCGAGCCGCGCCCCTACCCCACCCTGAACCTGCGGAAGGCGGAGTCGCTGTTCGACTACGACTTCGATGACGTCGAGGTCGTCGGCTACGACCCGCATCCCCCGATCCGCGGGCAGGTGTCGGTGTGATGGCCGCCCGGGATTCGCTTTCCGACGGCCCCCGCCCCGGCGATCCGGGTTCCGGCCGCCCCGCGTCCAGCCGTACGGCGTCCAGCGGTCCGGGTTCCAGCCGCCCCGCGTCCATCCGGATGATGTGGGCGCAGACATCCGACGGCGTCATCGGCGACGGCGATTCGATGCCGTGGCACATCCCGGAGGATCTCGCGCATTTCCGGGACACGACGATGGGCGCGCCGGTGATCATGGGCCGCCGTACCTGGGATTCGCTGCCGGAGCGGTTCCGCCCGTTGCCGGGACGCCGCAACATCGTGCTGTCGCGCTCGCTGGCCGCGGAGGACGTTCCCGGCGCCGAGTTGGCCCATTCCCTCGAGTCGGCGTTGGTGTTGCTTGCCGACGAGCCGGTGGCCTGGATCATCGGCGGCGGCCGCGTCTACCGGGAGGCCCTGCGCCTCGCCGATGAGTGCGAGGTCACCGAGGTCGACGGCACCTTCGAGGTGGATACCCCGGTTCGTGCGCCGGAGCTGCACGGGTGGAAGCCGGTGCGCAAGGGCGATTGGACGGTGTCGTCGAATGGGCCGCGGTTCCGGTTCACGACGTGGCGCCCCCGCGCCGAAGAGGATTACTGACGCCGCCTGCTTCGCCCGGCGATCCATCTCCAACGCTACGCATTCCTCGCCCCGCCCCGATGCCCATCGCGGCGGGGTCGTTCGATCACGGCGTCGGCAAGCGAATGACCTCGCCGACACCGCGGCCAGTCACCTCCCGAGTCCCCGTTTCCCGCCGCTCCCTGCCACTCCCCCACGCAAGGTTCGGGATCGCCAATCGCCCAAAACTCGGGATCAGTCCCACAGCGGCCACGCACCACCGCTCCCCACCTAAAACTCGGGATCAATAACTCGGGATCAGTCCGATTGACCCTCCTTTAACTCGGGATCAGTACTGATCCCGAGTTATTGATCCCGAGTTAAAGGGTTTCGGCGCCGTGGCGGGGTGGGTCGGGATGGCGGCGCAGGCGGGCGCCGAGCAGTGCTGTGGGGCCGGCCCTTATGCAGAGCGGGAGAGCCGGCGGACGAACGTGACACGTGGCACTTCCGGGGGTACACAGGAACATTCGGCGCGGGGGTGCCGTTGCAGGGGGCATGAGCAACGCGAAGATGACCCTCCCGAAAACCACCGAAGCCGTCACGATCTACGCCACCAGCTGGTGCCCCTACTGCCAATCCCTGATTTCCGGACTGAAGAAGCGCGGCGTCCCGTTCGAGGCGTGGGACGTGGAGAAGCACCGGGATCTCGCGAAGTGGGTCGAATCCGTCAACGACGGCAACCGCATCGTGCCGACCGTCCTCTACTCCGACGGCACGCACGCCACCAACCCGGCCGCCGCCGAGGTCGAGCTCAAGCACGGCGAGCTGACCAAGAAGTAGGCCGGCCACGGGACCCGAACTGCGGGCACCCATTCGCGGCACTTCCCCCTCTTTCCGCGAACACGACGAAAGCCGCCCGGGAAACCGGGCGGCTTTCGTGATCGTCGGTGGGTCCGTAAGCCTGGACCGCGGGTCGCGGGCCGCGGGGTCGGGGACCTCGTGGCAGCGCCTCGTGCCGGGACCGCGGCCCGACCTGAACTCCCGACCGGGCCGGAGCCCCTAGTCCAGGTCGTCGTGGGCCATCAGCTGGCGGGCGGCCTCGGTGATGGAGCCCGACAGCGACGGGTACACGGAGAAGGAGCTGGCCAGGTCGGCGACGGTCAGCTGGTTGGACACGCACACCGCGATGGGGAGGATGAGTTCGGACGCGGTCGGGGCGACGACGACGCCGCCGATGATCATGCCGGAGTTCTTGCGGCAGAACAGTTTCACGAAACCGCGGCGCAGCGAGCGCATCTTGGCGCGCGGGTTGCCGGCGAGGGGGAACACCTCGACGCGGGCGGAAACTTCGCCGGCCTCGATCTGCGCCTGGGACACGCCGACGGTGGCGATTTCCGGGCGGGTGAACACGGCGGAGGACACGGTGCGCAGGCGAATCGGGGACACGCCCTCGCCCAGGGCGTGGTACATGGCGATGCGGCCCTGCATTGCGGCGACGGACGCCAGGGGGAACAGGTCGGTGCAGTCGCCGGCGGCGTAGATGCCGGGCACGGAGGTGCGGGAGACGCGGTCGACCTTGATGTGGCCGGAGTCGGTGCGGTCGACGCCGACGGCCTCCAGGCCCAGGTCGGCGGTGTTGGGGATGGAGCCGACGGTGATCAGCGCGTGGGAGGCGAGGACTTCGCGGCCGTCGGAGGTGACCACTCGGACGCCGCCGTCGTCGGTGCGTTCGACGAGGTCGCAGCGCGCGTTCTTGACCACGTCGACGCCCAGTTCCAGCAGCACGCCCTCCAGGGCGTCGGCGGCGTCGGCGTCCTCGTGCGGGAGGATGCGGTCGCGGGAGGCGACCATGGTGACCTTCACGCCGAGCTCGGTGAACGCGGAGACGAATTCCGCGCCGGTGACGCCGGAGCCGACGACGACGAGGTGCTCGGGCATTTCCTCCAGGTCGTAGACCTGGCGCCAGGTCAGGATGCGTTCGCCGTCCGGGCGGGCGCCGGGCAGGATGCGGGGGGAGGCGCCGGTGGCGACGAGCACGAGGTCGCACTCGATGGTTTCCTCGCCGCCTTCGAGCAGTTCGACGGTGACGTAGTGGGTGATGCGGCCCGGTTCGTAGTCGTCGAGGCGGCCGCGGCCCTGCAGGACGGTGATGCCTTCGCGGTCCATTTGGGCGCGCACGTCGTCGGACTGGTTCTGCGCGAGGCGCTGCACGCGTTCGTTGACGGCGGTGAAGTCGATTTTGCGCGAGGAGAAGTCGGGGCGCAGGCCCATGTCGTCGGCGCGGCGCATGTCGGTGCGGACGCCGGTGGCGGCGATGAACGCCTTCGAGGGGACGCAGTCGTAGAGCACGGAGGAGCCGCCCATTCCCGCGTCCTCCACGACGGTGACCTCGGCACCGTACTTGGCGCCGACCAGCGCGGCCTCATATCCGGCGGGGCCGCCGCCGATGATCACGATCCTTTTGGTCACGGGTCCTCCATGCGTCGGGCGATTGGGTGCGTCTGTGATGCGTCGCCCAGTCTATCGAAGCGCCGCGAAGCCGCCCGTTCTGTTGCGCGGGTCACGGCCGTCGGCACGCGCGTGCGGGCGGGGCGTGCGTGCCCGGTGTCGCGTGCCGACGGTGGCGCGTCGGCAAGCGCGTGCGGGTCAGCGGCCGACCATGCGCAGCGTGTCCAGCTCGGAGTCCTCGTAGCGGGAGACGATGCCGGCGAAGAGGCGCACGCCGATGCCGAGACAGCGCTCGTCGACGATGATGTCGTCGCGGTGCAGGTCGTGCTTCTCGCCGCGGCCGGACCAGCAGCCCAGGCGCGCCATGGCGCCGGGCACCTCCTCGAGGTACCAGCCGAAATCCTCGCCGCCGGACGACTGCGGCGCCTCGATGACGGCGTTCTCGTCGACGCGGCGGACCGTCTCGGCGATGAGGGCGGTGCAGTAGTCGTCGTTGATGACCGGCGGCACGCCGCGCTCGTACCCGAGGGTGTGCTGCACGCCGGTCGGGGCGAGCACCTCTCCGATGAGCTCGCGCAGCAGCGGGTCGATGGCGCGCCACGTGGCGATGTCCGCGGTGCGGATGGTGCCCTGCAACCTGCCTTCCGACGGAATGGCGTTCGCCGCGTACCCCGCGTTCGCCGCGCCGAACACGAGGACCGTGCCGGTGCGGGGATCGACGCGGCGGCTGAGCAGGCCCGGCAGGTCGGTGATGAGCTTGCCCATCCCGTAGACGACGTCCGCCGTCAGGTGCGGTCGCGACGTGTGGCCGCCCGGTCCCTCCAGGCGGATGTCGAGGTTGTCGGAGGCCGAGGTGATCGCGCCGACGCGCACGCCGACATGGCCGACGCGCAGCTTCGGCTCGCAGTGCACGGCGAAGATGCGGTCCACGCCGTTGAGGGCGCCGAACTCGATGACGTCGGGGGCGCCGCCCTCCATGACCTCCTCGGCCGGCTGGAAGATGAAGCGCAACGGCACCGGCAGCTCATGGTCGCGGGCGTACTCCGCCATCGCCACGGCGGTGCCGAGCGTGATCGCCGTGTGGAAGTCATGGCCGCAGGCGTGCATGACGCCCTCGTTGACGCTGGCGTAGGACAGGCCGGTGGCCTCCGAAATCGGCAGCGCATCCATGTCGCCGCGGAAGGCGAGGCGGCCGCGCGGCTGCCCGGCGGCGTCGAAATCGTCGGGGTCGACGTCGCCGACGTCGACCATCAGGCCGGTGTTGGGGAACAGGACCGGCTCCAGTCCGGCGTCGCGCAGCTTCTCCGCCACGAACGCCGTGGTGCCGTGTTCCATGTGGGACAACTCGGGATGGGCATGCAGATGCCTGCGCCAAGCCAGCACTTGGCCCTCATTGCGCTGCCACCAGTCCCGAATGAAGTCCTCCATCACGATTCCCGAGTGTAGGCGGTCGCCGATCCGCAACTTCCGCCGCGGGGGATAACACCCGTTCAGATACCACCCTCAGCATTCGAATGCGGTCGACCGATCTGCGAAACTGGTGAACATGGACAACCGCGGCAACCCCGGCAAATCCCCTTTCTCCGACGATCCCTACGGCAACGGGCCGGACTACGGGGGCGATTACCCCGATTACGGTTCCGGCGGCGGCAACGACGGGGGTTACGAGCAGTCGGAGTACGGCGACCAGGGCTACGGCCAGGGCGGGTACGGCGACCAGGGTTACGGCCAGGGTGGGTACGGCGACCAGGGTTACGGCCAGGGCGGGTATGCCTGGGGCGGCTACGACCAGGGTTATGACCAGGGCGGTTACGACGCCGACGGGTACCCGGCGCAGACCGGCGGCAGCGCCGGGGCCTCCGGCGCGGGCAGCAAGGGCGGTTCCTCGACGATGATGACGGTCGGCATCGTCACCGTGGTCATCGTGGTCCTGCTCCTCGGCGCCATCGGCGTCGGCATGTGGCTCGGGGGCGGCGACGAGGAGGAGGAACCGCGGGCGGATCGCGACCGGGGGTCGCGCACCACCACCGAGGTCGTCGCGGAGGAAGAGGACGCGGGCGAGTCCAGCCCCTCCCCGACCCGGACGACCACCACGACGACGACCACCTCGTCCGCCGACGAGGACTACGGCACCGGCCGCAGCGACGTCGATTCCCAGGGGTGGACGGGTTCCTACGCCCGCTGCAGCTCGGGCGACGATGTCCTGGCCGTTCTCGAGGTCCTCGACGGCAACGGCAATCCGATGCAGACGGTGGCGTGCGAGACCTCGGGCGGGCGCATGTACTACCGCGGCACCGGTACGGCGGGCACGCTGGAAGCGCCGATCACCGGTTACAGCGGGGACAGCATCACCGCCGAAAACGGCGAGTGGGAGTACGAAATGACGCCGGCGGGGCTGTATATCCGCAGTTCCTCGACTTCCGACCTGTACGACAGCGTCTCCTGGGGACGCCCCTGACCCCGACACCATTGGCCCCATAGGAATAAACAGACCTCATGTTTCACATGAGCCTCACGTCTGTCACAATGTGGCCATGACTCCCCCGGGCAACCGCAACGATTCGACCCAGACGCCGCTGCTCATCGCCATCGGCGCGGTGGGCCTGGCCCTCGTGGTCGTCATCGGCATTGCCCTCGGACTTGCCCTGACCCGCACCGACGACGATCCGGACACCCCGGACGCCGCCCCGCCGGCCACGTCGGAAAGCAGGGAACGCACCAGCGAAACGAGCGGGGACACGACCTCCTCGACGAGCACCTCGACGTCCACGTCCTCGTCCACGTCGTCCACGTCCTCGTCGACGTCCACCTCCCGGACCACGTCCTCCCGGACCACGTCCTCGCGGACGTCGTCGACCACCACGTCGGAGCCGACGACGTCGGAAAGCACGGCCCCCACCAGCGAACCCCGCGACGATGACCTGGGCACCGGCCGCTCCGACGTCGACGGCCGCGGCTGGACCGCCACCGGCGCGCGCTGCCACTCGGGCGACCGCGCCATCGCGGTGGTGCTCACGGAGAACGGCTCCCGCGCCGCGGCCTGCGAAACCCCCGGCGGCGACAAGTACTACCGCGGCATGAACGACAGCGGGAACCTGGAGGCGCCGATCATCGTCGACGAGGGCGACCGCATCGTCGCCCAGAACGGCAGCTGGAAGTACCAGATGAGCCCGGAAGGCCTGCTCATCACGGAGAACAACGAGATTCGCGACCGGCAGACCGGCACCGTGTGGGGCCGGTCGTCCTAGCGTCGCCCGCTAGAAGTCGATGTTGCGCGGCCCGTAGAGGCGGTCGCCGGCGTCGCCGAGGCCCGGCACGATGTACGCGTCGGCGTTCAGCTCGGGGTCGATCGTCGCGGTGACCAGCTTCACCGGCAGGCCCGACTCCGCCAGCGCGTCGACGCCCGGCTGGGCGGACACCATGCACACGGCGGTGATGTCGTCGGCGCCGCGGTCGGCGAGCAGCCGCAGCGCGTGCAGCAGCGAACCGCCGGTGGCGAGCATCGGGTCGACAAGGAACACGGGCTGCCCGGACAGGTCGTGCGGCAGCGCCTCCAGGTACGGCACCGGCTGGTGGGTTTCCTCGTCGCGGGCGAGGCCGATGAAGCCGACCTGCGCGTCCGGGATCATCGACAGCGCGGGATCGATCATGCCCAGCCCGGCGCGGATGACGGGCACGATGATCGGCGGCTTGCGCAGCCGGTGGCCGGTGCAGGTGGCGACGGGCGTCTCCACGTCGAACTCGTCCACGTCCAGGTTGCGGCTGGCCTCGTAGATGAGCATTGCCCCGAGGTCGGCGAGCGCGGCCCGGAATCCGGCGTTGTCGGTGCGGGCGTCGCGCATGATGGTCAGGCGCGATTCGGCGAGCGGGTGGTCGACGATGGTGATCTCCATGGGCCCCAAAATACCGCTCTTGCCCGGCGCGCAGGCGCGGCGTGCGCGGGTTCACCCGAATGCCGTGCTTTCCGACGCCACGGCGCTCCTTTTCCACCGGCGGGGGCGCGGCCGTGGGGTGGCCGGGGAAGTTCGGCGGAACCGATTGGCGACGGGGCGCGTCTAAAACCCATGACCGCACCACCGACCGGGAGATCCACCGTGCACGACACCGTTCCCTTGTCCGACATGATTTCGACGCCCGCCCCGCCCGCCTCCTCTGCGGCGCCTTCCCCGCCCGACTCGCCCGCAGCGTCCGCGCAGGCTAGCTCGCCCGCCATGTCCCCCGTGTCCGCAGCGTCCGGCAGCACCGACGCTCCCGGCACCGGGTTCCTGGACGTCCGCCCCGACGCGCTGGCCGACTCCGCCCACCGGCTCCGCGGTTTGGCGGCCTTCGGCGGCTCGCCCGTCTCGGCCGTGGCCGGCGCCGTCCCGGTCGAGGCCTTCGCGTCCGCGGTGCCCGGCGTCGGCCGGTTCCTCGCCGCCGTCGATGCCGCCACCGCCACGCAGTCCGCAAGGGTCACCGAGCTCGCCGGGTACGCCGGATCGGCGGCGGCCGCGCTGGACTGGATGGCGGGAGCGGTCACCGGAACGGACGGCCTGTCCTCCGCCGCGCTCGACGGGATGATGCCCGCATGATCGGCGCCCTGTCCCCCGCCGCCCTCCCGACCGCGATGACCGGACTGCCGCTGGACGCGCTCACCGAGGTTCCCCGGCTCCTCGGTGCCGTCCTGCCCGCCGCGTCCACCCTGGCCGCACTGCCCACGAGCGCCTCGCCCGCCACCGCCGAGGACTGGTTCGGGGTGGTCGACGACGTCAGCCGGGATTGGTCCGGGGAATCCGCCGACTCCGCCGTCGCGAGCCTCACCCGGGCGGCCACCGGTGCGTCGGTGCTCGACGACAACGCCGACGTCATCGATGCCGCGATCCTCGTCGGCACCGGGGCCATCGTCGTCGCGGCCGCGGACCTCGCCGTCCTGGCCGCCGAGTTCCTGACCACCGCGGCGACCACCGTCGCGGCATCGGCGGCATTGGGCCCGGCCGGATTGTTGCCCGCGGCCACGGGACTGCAGACCGAGGCGACGGCCACGCTCACCGCCGCGGTCGCGCGCCTGGCCCAACTCGAATCGGAGCTCGCCGCCCCAACGTCCATCCTCGAGTCGACGGTGTCCACGGACGTCGACCTGCCCGCTCCCCCAACGCCCGCGGGCGCCACGAGCCCCACGGGTTCGACGGCTTCGATGGACCACCTCGTCCCCGTGGCAATGGGCACCGCGGGAACGCTCACGCCCGCATCGACGGGGTCCCCGGTTGATCCCGCGTCCGCCGCGCCCAGCCGCCCCGGCACCCTCACTCCCACCGCACCGGCCGCCGGGGCGAATGAACCGCACCTGACGAACGCATCCACCGCCGAAACACGGGGCGGCGCGGGCGCCGGGTCGTCGGAAAGCGCACCGACGCCGGAAGCGCAGGCCGCGGTGGAGGCGGCGCGGTCCGCGCTGGGCACCCCGTACCAATGGGGAGGGAACACGCCGGGGGTCGGGCTGGACTGCTCGGGACTGACGCATTGGGCGTACGGGCAGGCCGGGGTGGACATCCCGCGCACGGCCGCGGAACAGGCGGTGGGGCGGCCGGTGTCGGCGGGTGAACTGCTGCCCGGCGACCTCGCGGTGTGGGACGGGCACGTGGCCATGATCGTCGGCGACGGGCAAATGATCGAGGCCGGGGACCCCGTGCACACGGACTCGCTATATTGGGTACCATGCATAAGTCCATCCGCGCCGTCATATATGCCCGCATTAGCCTCGACCGTCACGACGAAGCCGGCGTCGAGCGGCAAGAAGAACTTTGCCGTCGCCTGGCCGCGGCACATGACGCGGAGATAACCGATGTTTTTATCGACAACTCGATCTCCGCATACGCGGGCGGACACCGGCCCGCGTACGAACGGCTCAAGGCGGCCATCGCCGGCGGCCGCGTCGATCGCGTGTACGTTTACGCCTCCGACAGGATCGCCCGCCGCGTCCGAGACCTTATTGACTACCTCGACGTGTGCACGCCCGGCGGCGTCACCACGCACACCGTCACGGGCGAAGTTCTCGACCCCGCCAGTAGTTCGGGCCGATTCCTCACCACCATCATGGGCGCCGTCGCCGAGCAGGAGTCGGCGCTCAAAGGGGAACGCGTACGCGCGGCCCGTCGCCAAGCCGCCGAGCGGGGCGTGCGGCGCGTCCACCGCCGATCCTTCGGTTTCACCGCGGGCATGGAGCACGTCGACGCCGAAGCGCAGGCCATCCGCGACGGCATCGACGGCATTCTCGCAGGTCAAAGCCTTTCCGCCATTGCCCGCGACTGGACCGAGCGCGGCCTGACCACCGTCCGCGGCGGCGCGCATACGCGCGGATCCGTCCGAGAAATTCTCATGCGCCCCTCCGTCGCCGGCCTTTCGAGTTATCTGCCTACCAGGCCCGACGGCAGCAAACTCCGCGCGGACCGCGAGATCGTCGCCGAGGGCCAATGGGAGCCCATCGTGGACCGCGACCAGTGGGAGCGGGCGCAGACGATCCTCTCCAACCCCGCCCGCCGACACCCCGGCGTCGGCGGCGCCGAGGTCCACAGCCCGCTGGCAGGCCTAGTCATCTGCACATGCGGCGACACCATGTACCGCCGTACCCGCAAAAGTCACCGCGCCGACGCCCCGCGCCGCGCCTTCTACTCCTGTCGCCGCAGCGTCCCCGGTCGCCAGCACGTCACCATCGGCAACGAGCTCGAAGCCCTCGTCGCCGCCACGGTCCTCGCGCACCTGGAGCAGCCCGACGCCACCGACACCCTCGCCGCAGCCCTCGCCCCCGGCGACGCCGCCGCGGACCTCATTGTCGAGCGTCGCGACCTGCTCCAGCGGCGCGCTGACCTCGAAGAAGAGATGGTCGCC
>DUOR01000210.1 GCA_012838715.1 Actinomycetales bacterium | reverse complement strand
GCCCACCCCGAACGGAGGGGTCGGCGCGCCGGGCGTTCACGTTCCCCCACCACTTGTGGGGGCGTCAATTCGATTCACTCCCACATGTTGTGGCGGTTCCCGCCGATAGGCGTAATCATTGTCACAAAACGGCGAATCACATTTATGTGATTAGGGGCCTAACGTGAAGGCCATGACGGCCTTCTCCCAGCACCTCATCGACCCCGGAAGCACCATCGACGAGTACCTGGACCGCGCGGACTGGCGGATCAACGCCAACGCGAACCAGGATTTCAGCCTCGGCGGGATGATGCTGAACACCTCGGGGAAGGTGGTGGCGAACTACTGGCTGGACCACGTGTTCGTCCCGGAGGCCGGTGCCGCGCACCGTCAGGGCGCCATCCACATCCATGACCTGGACATGCTCGCCGGGTACTGCGCGGGCTGGTCGCTGCGGTCGCTGCTGGAGGAGGGGTTCGGCGGCGTCGCCGGCGCGGTGTCCTCCGCCCCGCCGAAGCACCTGACCTCGGCGCTGGGGCAGATGGTCAATTTCCTGGGCACGCTGCAGAACGAGTGGGCGGGGGCGCAGTCGTTCTCCAGTTTCGACACCTACCTCGCGCCGTTCGTCCGCCTGGACGGCCTCACCTACGACCAGGTGGAGCAGGCCGTGCAGGAGTTCGTGTTCAACCTGAACGTGCCGTCACGGTGGGGCACGCAGACCCCGTTCACGAACCTGACCTTCGACTGGGTGTGCCCGCCGGAGCTGCGCGAGCAGACCCCCTTCATCGGCGACGAGCCCGTCGACTTCACCTACGGTGAGCTGCAGGCGGAGATGGACCTGCTCAACCGTGCATTCATCGAGGTCATGGGCCGCGGCGACGCCTCTGGCCGTGCGTTCACCTTCCCCATCCCCACGTACAACATCACCGCCGACTTCGATTGGGTGCACCCGAACGCGCGCCGCCTGTTCGACATGACGGCGAAGTACGGGCTGCCGTACTTCCAGAACTTCATCAACTCCGACCTCGACCCCGGCCAGATCCGCTCCATGTGCTGCCGCCTGCAGCTGGACCTGCGCGAGCTCCTCGCCCGCGGCAACGGCCTGTTCGGGTCCGCGGAGCTGACCGGTTCGATTGGCGTCGTCACCGTCAACTGCGCCCGCCTGGGTTTCCTGCATGCCGACGACATGCCCGGCCTCCTCGCCGAGCTGGACGAACTGCTGGAGCTGGGCGTCGGCGTTCTCGAGGCGCGGCGCGACCTCGTCGGAAAGCTCATCGACGACGGCCTGTACCCGTACACGAAGCGCTGGCTGCCGGGGCTGGACAACCACTTCTCCACCCTGGGCGTCAACGGCGTCAACGAGATGATCCGCAATTTCACGGGCGACGCCGACGACATCACCACCGCCCGCGGGCACGCGATGGCGGCGGACCTGCTGGACCACATCCGCACGCGGCTCGTGGAGTTCCAGGAGTCCACCGGCCACATGTTCAACCTGGAGGCCACGCCCGCCGAGGGCGCGACGTACCGCTTCGCTCGCGAGGACCGGCGCCGCTACCCGGGGATTCTGCAGGCAGGCACCGACGCGGAGCCGTTCTACACCAACTCCTCGCAGCTGCCCGTCGGCTACACCGACGACCCCTTCCGCGCGCTGGCCGAGCAGGAGGACCTGCAGTCGAAGTACACCGGCGGCACCGTGCTGCATCTGTACATGGGCGAGGCCCTCGACTCCGGCGAGGCCTGCGCGACCCTGGTCCGCCGCTCATTGGAGAACTTCCACCTGCCGTACGTGACGGTCACGCCGACCTTCTCCGTCTGCGCCGCCCACGGCTACCACTCCGGCGAGCTGGAGGCGTGCCCCACCTGCGGCGGCGAGGTCGAGGTGTGGACCCGCGTCATGGGCTATTTCCGCCCGGTGTCGTCGTTCAACATCGGCAAGAAGGGCGAGCACCACGAACGCCTGCCGTTCGCGCAGGGCCATGTCGCCTGATTCCCCTTCCCCCCTGCTTGCCGACGCCGTCGCCCCGGTTCCCGTCGCGGGCGTGGTGCCCTTCTCCACCGTCGATTGGCCCGGCACGCTGTCGGCGACGGCGTTCCTGCAGGGCTGCCCGTGGCGCTGCCCCTACTGCCACAACCCGGACCTGCAGGCGGTGCGCGGCGGCGTGATGGAAGGGCGTGGCGGGCCGGCGCCCGAAGGCGACCCCCGATCCACGCCCTGCCGAAAGGACGTCGGCCCCGCGGCGCACGATCTGGAATGGGCCGCGTTCCTCGAGCTGCTGCGCGGGCGGCGCGGCCTCCTCGACGGCGTTGTCTTCACCGGCGGCGAACCGACGATGCACCGGGGTTTGGGCGTGGCAATCGACGCGGTCCGTGGGCTCGGTTTCGGCGTCGGCCTGCACACCTCCGGCAGCTACCCGGACGCGCTGGCGCGCATCCTCGCCGATCACCGGCCCGACTGGGTGGGCCTCGACGTCAAGGCAGACCCCCGGGACGCGGAAGCGTACGCGCGGGTGGCGTACGGAGGCGCGGACTTCGGGCGCGCGGGGTCCGAACGTGCGGGCTTTGCGCCCGCCCGGTTGGCCGCCGGCGGCAAGGTCCTGCGCAGCCTTCGCCTGGTCATCGACTCCGGCGTCGACCTCGAGGTGCGCACGACCGTGTGGCCCGACTCCCCCGCCGCCGCCAGCGTTCCCGGCATCGCGGCGATGCTGACGGAGCTGGCGGGAGCGACGGTACGGCCCGGGTCTGCGGAGCCGGCGGAATCGGCGGAATCGGCGGCGCAGCCGAGACTGACGTGGGCCATTCAGAAGGCCCGGCGCGACGGGGTTTCCCCCGACGCCGCGGCCGCCGCGAACTTCCGCGCCGACCGGCCCGGCTGGACGGCGGGGTACGACCGGCTCATCGCGGACGCCCGCGCCTCGGTGCCCTCCGGAACGGTGCGGGTGCTGGCGCGGTAACGCCGCCGGGACGGTGCGCCGCACGCAAGGCACGCGATAACCTCCGGCACCCGAAAAGCCCGGGCACGCGAAAACCCCGCCATGCACTCGCATGGCGGGGCCGTTCGCGAACCGCCGCCGCACCGATATGACGACTACCGGTGGTGTGCCGCACCGGGCGGGCGCCCGGGGCGTCGGCAAGCGGTTCGGGGCAAGGCTCCCCGACGGGGCTCCCCTACTTCAGTTCCTTCGAGCTCAGGCCCAGCACGCGGCGGGCGACCACGAGCTGCTGAATCTGCTGGGTGCCCTCGAAGATGTCCAGGATCTTGGAGTCGCGGGCCCACTTCTCCAGCAGGTTGCGCTCCGAGTAGCCGTAGGTGCCGGCGAGCTCGACGGCACGGAGGGTCACGTCGACGCCCATGCGGCCGGCCTTCGCCTTCGACACCGAAGCCTCGAGGGTGTTCGGCTGCTTGTTGTCGGCCATCCACGCGGCGCGCAGGGCCAGCAGGTACGCGGCCTCCCAATCGGCCTCGAGGCGCAGGTACTCGGCGACCGCCGCCGGCTGGGCGAAAGCGGGCTTGTCGTAATCGATGTCGACGCCGGCCTCCTCCAGGATGCGGCGCAGCTCCTCCAGCGCGGCACGGGAAACGCCGATGGCGAAACCGGCGACCAGCGGGCGCGTGTTGTCGAAGGTGGCCATCGCGCCGGCGAAGGACTTCTTCACGTCGATGTCCGGGGAACCCAGCAGGTTCTCCTTCGGGACGCGGACGTCCTCCAGGCGCAGCGTCGCGGTGTCCGACGCGCGGATGCCCAGCTTCTCCTCGAGACGCTCGACGGTGAAGCCCGGGGTGCCCTTCTTCACCAGGAAGGACTTGATGGCGGCGCGGCCCAGGGACTTGTCCAGGGTCGCCCACACGACGACGGAGTCGGCGCGCTCGCCCGAGGTGACGAAGATCTTCGTGCCGTTGAGCACGTACTCGTCGCCGTCCTTGCGGGCGGTGGTGGTCACGGCCGAGGAGTCCGAGCCGAAGGACGGCTCGGTGATGGCCATGGCGGACCAGGTCTTGCCGAACGCCTCCAGCTGCTCGTCGGTGGCGACGGCCGCCAGCGCCGAGTTGCCCAGGCCCTGGAACGGCAGCGACAGGGTCAGGCCCACGTCGCCCCAGCAGGTCTCGATGACGTTGAGCAGCGACGCCATGTTGCCGCCGTTCTTGACGCCGGGGCGCTCCTTCTTCTTGCCGTCGCCGCGGCCACCGGTGGCGCCGGAGAAGGCGGTGCCGCCGTCGGCCATGCCGTCCATCATGGAGGCGAGGGTGTCGAGCTCACGCGGGTACTCGTGCTCGGCGAGGTCGTACTTGCGGGAAATGGGCCGGAAGATTTCCGCGGCGGCCTGATGCGCCTGGGACGCGCCCGCCCGGAGGAACTTCGGCAGTTCGAGGTTGATCATTTCGGATCCTCTTTCAAATCTGAAGTGTTGGGCGGTTTACAGGACGACGACGCCCTCGGCGACGCCGATGGCGCGGAGGTCGCGGTACCAGCGCTCGACCGGGTGCTCCTTGACGAAGCCGTGGCCGCCGAGCAGCTGGACGCCGTCGGAACCGATCTTCATGCCGTGGTCGGCGGCGAATCGCTTGGCCAGGGCGGCCTCGCGGTCGAAGCGCTTGCCCTGGTCGGCGCGGGAGGCGCCGCGGAGCATGATCATTCGCATGCCGTCGAGCTCGATCTTGATGTCGGCGACCATGAAGGCGACGGCCTGGCGGTGCGAGATGGGCTCGCCGAAGGCTTCGCGCTCGTTGACGTAGGGCACGACGTAGTCGAGGACGGCCTGGGCGGTGCCGGCGGCGAGGGCGGCCCAGCCGAGGCGGGAGCGGCGCAGCACGTCGCGGTACTCGATTTCGGCCTGCTCGGGGGAAATCTGCTCGCCGCCGAGGATGGCGTCGGCGGGGATGCGCACGTCCTTCAGGACGAGGCGGCCCAGCGCGGCGCCGCGGATGCCCATGGACGGGTCGGCCTCGACGTGGAGGCCCTCGGCGGAGGACTCGACGATGACCAGCGCGGGGCGGCCGTTGAGCTCGACGCCGACGATGAACAGCTCGGCGGCGCCGGCGTTCGGGACGAGGGACTTCACGCCGTTGAGGACGATCTCGTTGCCCTCGCGGCGGGCGGTGGTCTCCGGCTTCAGCGGGTCGAACAGGGGGCGCGGCTCGGAGATGACGACGGCGGAGGCGGGGACGTCCTCGCCGGCGAAGGCCGGGAGGTAGGTCTTCTGCTGGGCGTCGGAGCCGTGGGCGGTGAGCGTGGCGGCGACGCCGGCGGGGGCGAGCACCGACAGGGCCAGGCCCATGTCGCCGTAGGCGAGGGCCTCGGCGACGAGCGCGTTGGTGGTGACGTCCTCGCCAGTGGCGATGCCGTCGAACGCCTCGGGGACGTTGATGAGGGTGACGCCGAGCTCGGCGGCCTCGCCGAGGAGGGTCTCCGGCGGGGTGGCGTCGTGGTCGCTCTCGTAGGCGGCGTCGCGGAGGCGGGACTCGGCGAACTCCTTCACCGTCTCGACGATCATCTGCTGATCCTCGGTCGGGGTGAGGTCGAAGAGCTTCTTCGTGGGGGTCTTCGCCGGTTCGACGGCGTCGTCGGCGGGGGCCGCGGCCTGTGCGTCGCGGGCGGGGCGCTGGGGCTTGCCGCCGCCGGACATCTTCTTGAACTGGCGGTTGGCGGCGCCGAGGGTACGGAAACCGGACTTCGTCGACTGGTAAATCACGCGGTCGATCTTCGGCTGGAGGTCGTACTTCTGCGCGAAGTCCGAGCCGGTGATGGACGTGATGAACCGCATCGCCGCGCCGATGGCGTCACGGCCCGGGTTGTTGCGGCCGACGGTGGAGTCCTGGCGGTCCTTCTTGTCGCTCATGGAGTCATGGCCTTTCAAGTCAGAACTGTTACTGGCATAACGATAAAGCCATGCCGTGATCGCTGTCACATCTTTTGGCAGAACTACCCCAAAATTGGCACTACCCCCTCCCCCGTAACGCACCCCCGGCAAAATACGAGGTCAACGTCATATTTTTTCTTTCCGACGGAACAGGAAACGGCGTTATCGCAGGTATGCGGGGTGCGGGTGCCGTGGCGCGTACGCTTCAGGGCGTTCCGGGTCGCTTCGGGAGGTTCACGTGACGGTGAACCCCGGGACAACCCGGGGACACGCGCACGCAACCTTTCGTTTCCTTCCGGTCGTTAGCGTCCGCCGCATGGGCAAGGGCGCGGGCATGGACGACGGTTCTCTGACGATCAGCAGGCGGACGGCTCTGGCGGGAGGTGCGGCGGGCATCGGCGCGCTGCTGTCCGCCTCGGTCGTCCCGAAGGCGAAGGCCGTCCGCACGGGCGGCATCGAGGCCACGGACCTGGAGGTCGTCACCGTCACCCCGACGTCCGTGACCTTCGGCTTCGCCTCCTACACCGCCCCGCACCCGGCGTACGGGCCGCTGCGCCCGACGGTGCCCACGCTCGGCGAGGTCGCCATGGCACCGGCCGACGACCCGATCGCGGCGAACGACCCCGTCGGCTCCCAGGCGCTCCCCGGCTCGGCGGGCTCCTGGATCCGGCCCGGGATGCCGGACCTGCCCGTCGTCAAGGCGAGCGATTCGGAGATGGGGTTCCACCTGGTCACCGTCGACGGGCTGGAGCCCGGCCGCGAGTACGTCTTCGAGTGCCGCTGCGACGGCATCCCCGCGACGCCCGGCATGATGACCACGAACCTGCCCGGCTCTCCTGAGATTTCCGGGCGCGTCACCACGCTGACGCCGCCGCCGGGCGAGCACGTGACCACCATCGCCATCCTCAACGACACCCACATCGGCGAGGAGAAGCACGGCCTCATCCTCGGCGACTTCCCAGAGGCCATCGTGCAGGAACCGGGGCTGCCGCCCTTCCCGGAGGTCATGCTGGCGTCCGCGCTGGCGGAAATCCGCGACCGCGGCATCGGCCGCGTCTTCGTCAACGGCGACACCACCTCCGAGGCCCGCCCGCACGAGGTCCGGCGTTTCCGGGAAATCATGGACGGGTTCGGCGCCCACGGCGTCGACTACCACGTCACCCGCGGCAACCACGACCGGCCGCACACCCCGGACTCCGACCCGGGCGCCGGCTACGAGGCGCACCCGGTGCTCGAGGGCACCGAGGATCACCGCGACCCGTGGGGCGAGGAGTTCGTGCCCCGCCAGACGATGTGGCGCACCGACGTCGGCGGCCTCCGCGTCATCGGCATCGACTCCTCGATGCTCGACGAGTCCGGCGGCCGCATCGAGGACGCCCAGTTCGAGGCCCTGGAAGCGGAACTCGCCGCGGACCCGGCCCGCCCGACGCTGCTGATGGCGCACCACCCGGTGACGGTCGAGGCGGCGTTCACCAACGTCGGCACCCCGGCGTTCACCCTGAACCTGGATCACTCGGACCGGCTGCAGCGCATGCTCGCCGCGACACCCGGCGCCTTCCTCATGGCCGCCGGCCACACCCACCGGGCCCGCCGCACCGCCCCCGACGCCGCGAGCAACGTCGACTTCGTGGAATTCGGTTCCGCCGCCGGTTACCCCGGCGGGTACACGCTGGTCCACCTGCACACCGGCGGCTACCAGGTGAACTTCCACCGCACCGGCTCCCCCGAGGCGCTGCGCTGGTCCTCCCGCTCCCGCTGGGCCATGTACGGCCTCAACCCCGAGTACACGCTCGGCACGACGGCGCACCGCAACTACGTGGTGCACCGCGACCTGTCGGGGCTGGACCGATAACGCGAAAGACGACGGACCGGCGCGAACGCCGGCCCGTCGTCAAGCGAAAAGCTAGTTCTGCTCCGGCTTCACGATCGGGAACAGCACGGTCTCGCGGATGCCCAGGCCGGTGAAGGCCATGAGCAGGCGGTCGACGCCCATGCCCACGCCGGTGGTCGGCGGCATGCCCTGCTCCATGGCGTGGAGGAAGTCCTCGTCGAGGACCATCGCCTCGTCGTCGCCGCCGGCGGCCAGGCGGGCCTGGTCCTCGAAACGTTCGCGCTGGATGACCGGGTCAACCAGCTCGGAGTAGCCGGTGGCCAGCTCGAAGCCGCGGACGTAGAGATCCCACTTTTCCGTCACCCCGGGCTTGGACCGGTGCTGGCGGGTCAGCGGCGAGGTTTCCACCGGGAAGTCCCGCACGAAGACCGGGCCGTCGAGCTGATCCTCGCAGAGCAGCTCCCAGATTTCCTCCACGAGCTTGCCGTGGCCCCAGCCGGCCTTGGCCGGGACCTCCAGGCCGATGGCGTCGGCGATGGCGGTGAGCTCCTCGACCGTCGAGTCGACGGTGACCTCGGGCTGGCCGGGGAACTTCCGGGCCAGGGCCTCGTTGAGGGAGGGGTACATCTCCATCTGCTTCCACTCGCCGCCGAAGTCGAATTCGGTGCCGTCGGCCAGGGTGACGGTCGTCGAGCCGAAGACGGCCTCGCACACTTCCTGGATCATCTCGCGGATGTCGCGGGCGGAGTC
>DUOR01000209.1 GCA_012838715.1 Actinomycetales bacterium | reverse complement strand
GCCGCCGCAGCCTGCCGCTTGACCACGCGGCGGCGCAGCGGGGCGCCCGCCGCCATGGACCCCCAGGTCAGCAGCGCGCCGCCGATGAGCACCACCAGGCCCACCGGCACCGACACCGTCAGCAGGATGATCGACGCGAAAATGAGGGAGGCGATTTCCGCCACCGGGCGCAGGCCGATCATCACGCCGCGGGCGGTGTTCTGCGCGTCCGTCGTCGACACGGCCAGCAGCGCACCCGGCGGGCGCGCGCCATCCCGGAACCCGCGCCGGTCGACGATGCGGTCCGTGAGCTGCATCCGCAGCGCATGCTCCACGGTCAGCATGGCGATGGTGCCCAAACGCCCACCGAACCGCGCCGCCACGTCGAGCACCAGGAACACCAGCGCCAGCGCGCCCATCCACATCCACAGCGCGCCACCGTCACCGCCCGCGATGGCGGTGTCCACCGTGCGGCCCGCGATGACTGGCACCAGCGCCTCGCACACCTGGTGGACGATCATCAGCAGCATCGCCGGCACCGTCACCGACCGGCGCGCGAACATCACGCGCAGCTGGTAACGGGTTGGCGTCGTCTCCGCGTCGAACGCGGGCGCCTTGATCGGCGGCGGCGACGCGGGGGCGGTGATGAGTGGCACGGGCACCTCCGGACTCACGGGCGGGAAAACGAAGTCTCACCTTACTCCCGCCTCTTTCCCCCGGCGCCGCCCCTCCCCTCACCCCGCCGTGCTTGCCGACGACGAAAGCCCCGGATCCTCGAGAGGATCCGGGGCTTTCCCACGTGCGGCGCCCGCGGCGCGGCGGTCTGCCGAAGGTTTAGTTCAGGACCAGCTGCAGCGCGCGGACAGCCTCGATGTCGGCGGTGATCGCCTCGACGACGTCCTCCGGCACCTCCTGCGAAACGCGGAGGATCAGGATGGCGTTGTCGCCGTCGCCCTCGGGCGACAGGGCCGCGGCCTCGATGTTGATGCCGGCGGAGCCCAGCGCGGAACCGACCTTGCCCAGGGCGCCCGGCTGGTCCTTGTAGACCAGGAACAGGTTGCGGCCCTCGGAACGCATGTCGACGCCACGGTCGTTGATGCGCACGATCTTCTCGACGCGCTCCAGGCCGGTCAGGGCGCCCACGACGGTGGAGGTGGTGCCGTCGGCGGCGATGACCTTGACCTCCAGCACGGAACGGTGGGTGACGGACTCGGTGGCGGTGCCGACCGAGATGCCGACGCCGCGCTCCTCCGCGATGCGCGGGGCGTTGACGAAGGTCACCGGCTCCTCGACCATCAGGGAGAACAGGCCGCGGGCCGCGGCCAGGCCCAGGACCTCGACGTCCTCGGTGGACAGCTCGCCGCGGGCGGTGACCTCCACGTTGGTCGGCGCGCCCTCCAGCAGGCCGCCGGCGACGATGCCCAGCTCGCGGGCCAGCTCCAGCCACAGGGCGACTTCCTCACCCACGGCGCCGCCGGACACGTTGACGGCGTCCGGGACGAAGTCGCCGGCCAGGGCCAGCAGCACGGACTTGGCCACGTCGATGCCGGCGCGGTCCTGCGCCTCGACGGTGGAGGCGCCCAGGTGCGGGGAGACGACGGTCTGCGGCAGCTTGAACAGCGGCGAGTCGGTGCAGGGCTCGGTCTCGTAGACGTCGAAGCCGGCGCCGCGGATGTGGCCGGACTCGATGGCGTCGGCCAGGGCCTGCTCGTCGACGAGGCCACCGCGGGCCGCGTTGATGATGATCTGGCCCTTCTTGGACTTCGCCAGGAGGTCGGCGTCGAACATGCCGGCCGTTTCCTTGGTCTTGGGCAGGTGGATGGTGATGAAGTCGGCGCGGGAGACCAGTTCCTCCAGCTCGACGAGCTCGACGTTCATCTGGGCCGCGCGCGCCGGGTTGGCGTACGGGTCGTAGGCGATGATGTCGGTCTCGAAGGCGGCGAGGCGCTGCGCGAACAGCTGGCCGATGTGGCCGAAGCCGACGATGCCGATGGTCTTGCCGTAGATTTCCACGCCCTTGAAGGAGGAGCGCTTCCACTCGCCGTCGCGCAGGGTGGCGTCGGCCGCCGGGACCTGGCGGGCCGTGGCCAGCAGCAGCGCGATGGCCTGCTCGCACGCGGAGTGGATGTTCGAGGTCGGGGCGTTGACGACCATGACGCCACGCTCGGTGGCGGTGGTGATGTCGACGTTGTCCAGGCCCACGCCGGCGCGGCCGACGATCTTCAGGTTGGGGGCGGCCTCGAGGACTTCCTTGTCCACGGTGGTCGCGGAACGGACCAGCAGGGCGTCGGCGTCGGCGACGGCGGCGAGGAGCTCCGGGCGGTTCGGGCCATCGACCCAGCGCACCTCCACGGAATCTCCGAGCGCGTCCACGGTGGACTGCGCGAGCTTATCGGCGATGAGGACGACCGGGCGAGCGTTCTGGCTCACGAGCAACTCCTGATTATGTGCGTATGCGTCCGATCCGATCCGGCACGACCGCGCCGGAAAAGATGGGCCCACACCGGCTCGTTGGCGTGGACCCGACCATCATATCCCCGGGCACACCCGGCGGGGGTGAACGGCCCCTTACGGGCGCAGCTCCGGGCGGTGCTTGACGACGAACGGCCCCGGCCACCACGCCCCTTCGGGGGCGGGCGGCCGGGGCCTGCGGGCGACTTCCGGCGAGTGCCTTACTGGTAGGTGACGATCCAGGGGCGCGGCTCGATGTCCATGGTCTGCTCCGGGGTGAACATCGGCTGGTCCTCGTCGATGAAGTTCTTCCAGGCGAGGAAGATCTCCGGCTGCAGGTCCTGGCGCATGACGTTCCAGGTCTCGAACTTCTGCTCCGGGGTGCCGTGGCCGTCGGCGTGCAGGACGATGGACAGCTCGGGGCGGGAGACGTCGATCTGGTCGCGGTCGCGCAGCATCTGCAGCTGGAACTGGTGCAGCATGAGCACCTTCTGCGGCAGGTTGTTGTCGGCGACGAGGTCGGCCAGGTAGTCGACGACCCGGTTGACCTCCTCGGCCTGCACGTGGCCGACGGCAACGTTGGGCAGGCCGTCCGGGGTCAGCTTCCACTCGGGGTCGAGGGCCAGGCCGACGTTCGGCTCCAGCAGCAGCTCCTCGTAGAACTTCGCCTGGTCGACGAAGTCGGCGCGGCCCGGCTGCAGGTCGATGATGACGTAGCCGCCGATCTCGGTCATGGCGTCGACGTAGGGGCGCAGGACGTCGACGGGGGCCGGCTCGGTGTAGTCGTCGCGGGGGCCGGGGGCGGCCTGGGCGACGGAGGCGATGATCTCGAACGCCGGGATGACCGGGGTGTCGGTCAGCTCCTGGTACTGGTTGGCCAGGTCCTGCGCGTGCTGGGCGGCCTCCTCCGGGCCGACCTCGCCCATGACGCCGAGCACGGGGGCACCCGGATGGCCATAGGTGGCGATCATCTGGCGGCCCGGGAACACCAGCTGGCCGCCGCCCGGCAGCTCGGCGATGTTCTCGTCGGCGGCCAGGTTGACGGTCTCGGTGAACTTGCCGGAATCGCCGAACACGTCGCCGAGGCCGATCAGCGGGCGCTCGCCGCGGGCGGCCTCGATGGACTCGGTGGTAGCGCGGGCGTCGCCGATGGGCAGCCACTCGACCTGGATGCCGGCGGCGCGGGCGGTGGCGATGGCGCCGAGGGGCGTGCCCGGGGCCGCGAAGGCCAGCGGGTCGTCGTCGCCATCCTTGGCGCTGGCCGGGGAGGCGTCGGAAAGCGCGGGCTCGACGTCACCCTCGGCGGCATCACCCTCGGCGCCCTCGGCACCCTCGGCGGACGGCGCGGGCACGGACGGGGCCTCGGCGTCCATCTCGGCGACGGCGCGGGTCGGCTCCTGCTCCTCGCCCTCGACGGCGGTGAACTCGGTGCCGGTCAGGGTCTCCAGGCCCTCGAGCGAGGACGGCGCCTCGACGACGGTCATCCCCTCCTCGTCGGAACCGCCCTCCGCGGAGACGGTCACGTCGCCGACGGTGACGACGGTCGTCGCGCCCAGGCGCTCGATCTCGCCGTCGAGGGAACCGGCCTCCAGGCCCGCGGTCTGCACCAGCATCGGGGCGCCGGACGCGACGGCGATGCCGGCGGCGCGTCGCTGCGACTCCTCGTCCTCGCCGGACACGACCACCGCATCGGCGGACTCGACGAGCTGCTGCGAAGCACCCAGCTCGTCGGACACCACCGTCGGCTCCGCGGGCGCGTCGGCGCCGCGGGACGTGCCGTCGCCGTCGTCCGAACAGGCGACGAGGGCGAAGACGGTGGCGGCACCGGTGGCGAGGGCCAGGGACCGGCGGACACCTCCGGCGAAGGAGGCGGGACGGGCAGCGGACCTAAGCAAAGCGGGCCAGCCTTTCGGGGAGGGGACGGGCGAAAAACCTACCCGCCCAGAGTAACGGAGATCCCCTCCCCCGCAGCCCGACACCCCGCCACGTGAACACCGCTCCTCCCGGCGCACCGGGGCACGCACCGGAACCACCCGACCAAAACGACGCCCCCGCCGCGGCGCGATGGCCGGGCGGGGGCGTCGGAAAGCGTGCGGGCCCCTGCGGGCCCACGCGCGACCGCGTGACTTAGGCGGTGGCGTCCAGCGGGTTCTTGACCCAGGACATGAGGTCGCGCAGCTTGGCGCCGGTCTCCTCGATCTGGTGGGAGGCGTACTCGGCGCGCAGGCCCTCCAGCTCCTTGTTGCCGCCCTCGACGTTGGCGATGAGGCGCTTGGTGAAGGAACCGTCCTGGATGTCCTTCAGGATGTCCTCCATGCGCTTCTTGGTGTCGCCGTCGATGACGCGCGGGCCGGAGACGTAGCCGCCGAACTCGGCGGTGTCGGACACCGAGTAGTTCATGTTGGAGATGCCGCCCTCGAACATGAGGTCAACGATGAGCTTCAGCTCGTGCAGGCACTCGAAGTAGGCCATCTCGGGCTCGTAGCCGGCCTCGACCAGCACCTCGAAACCGACCTTGACGAGCTCCTCGGTGCCACCGCACAGCACGGCCTGCTCACCGAACAGGTCGGTGACGGTCTCGGCCTCGAAGGTGGTCGGGATGACGCCGGCGCGGGCGCCACCGATGGCGGCGGCGTAGGACAGGCACAGGTCCTTGCCCTCGTTCTTCGGGTCCTGGTCGATGGCGATGAGGCAGGGCACGCCCTTGCCGTCGACGAACTGGCGGCGGACCAGGTGGCCCGGGCCCTTCGGCGCGACCATGCCGACGGTGACGCCCTCGGCCGGCTTGATCAGGTCGAAGTGGATGTTCAGGCCGTGGCCGAACAGCAGGGCGTCGCCGTCCTTCAGGTTCGGGGCGATGTCCTCGTTGTAGACCTTGGCCTGGGTGGTGTCCGGCACCAGCAGCATGATGACGTCGGCCCACGCGGCGGCGTCGGCGTTGGACTTCACGTCGAAGCCGGCCTCCTTGGCCTTCTCCGCGGAGCGGGAGCCCTCGCGCAGGCCGATGACGACCTCGACGCCGGAGTCGCGCAGGTTCTGGGCGTGAGCGTGGCCCTGCGAGCCGTAGCCCAGGACGGCGACCTTGCGGCCCTGGATGATCGACAGGTCGGCGTTGTCGTCGTACAGCAGTTCAATAGCCATGGATGTGGGGTGCCTTTCGGAAAGCGTTGTTGCGGTTTGTTGGTGCGGGGTGTGGCGCATTCGCGCCGGTGGGCCCCGACGTCGCCCGTCAAGTGTAGCGGGCGGGCCGGGGCGCTTGACGACGGCTCGCGGTTCGGCGGCCGCCTGTCCGGGATGCCCTCGCGGGCGTCCGGTCAGAGCGCGCGGGAGGCCAGCATCGGCTTGGGGCCGCGGGCCACCGCGACGACGCCGGACTGGACGAGTTCGCGGATGCCGAACGGCTCCAGGACCTCGAGGAGCGCGCGCAGCTTGGACCGCTCGCCGGTGGCCTCGATGACCACGGACTCCTGCGAGACGTCCACGACGCGGGCGCGGAACAGCTTCGCGGCGTCGACGACCTGCGGGCGGTTAAGGTTGTCGGCGGAGACCTTCACCAGCAGCAGGGCGCGGGAGACGATCTGGTCGTCCGGCTGGCGGACCACCTTCAGGACCGGGATGAGCTTGTTCAGCTGCTTGGTGATCTGCTCGATGGGCAGATCCTCGGTCTCGACCACCAGGGTGATGCGGTTGACCCCGTCGACCTCGGTGGTGCCCGAGGTGATCGACTGGATGCTGAACCCGCGGCGGGTGAACATGCCCGCGATGCGGACCAGGATGCCCGGCTCGTCGAGGGTCAGCACGGACAGGGTGTGCAGTTCGGCCATGATGAGCTTCACTTTCCTCTTCGTC
>DUOR01000208.1 GCA_012838715.1 Actinomycetales bacterium | reverse complement strand
TCGACGACGCCGACCACATGATCTGGGGCGACGTCCACGGTTCCCGCTGGGCCGCCGTCCGCCGCGAACTCATGGCGCAACTGGGGATGTGAGCGTGCTTTCCCCGCTTTCCGACGCCGTGACGTGCAGCTTTCGGCGGGCTCGGGCGGTCCGTTCGGGCGGCGCTCCCGGGTGACCCGCCGCCTGTTCCGCGTGACCGGAACGTGCCCGGTTGTTCACGTTCCATTCATCGAATGCAAGTGCGAATAGGGTATGGTTGGTGTTGTCGGCGGGGAGGGGATCTCGCCGGTGAATATCGCGGATACGACATTGTGAACAGGTTGTATCCCGTGGTGTTTGGCACTCGAGAAACCATGTGGGGACATCATGGCAAGTGCATCATTCATCAATCCATTCGACCAAGGTGACGGCGAGGGCGCCGAGAACGCGGAGCCCACCGAATCCAACCTCCCGTTCCCGGATTTCCGTTTCGCCCACGAGGATCCCTCCGATCCAATCAGTGCCGCGGGCATGGGCCGGAATGCCAGGGATGTCGCCGTCGGTACGCTGGCGGCGCCGGGGCCCGGCACCGACGTCGAGGACCACGTGGCGCGCGTCCAGGCGCGGCTCGGCGGTACGCGTTTTCTGGCGCTGACGTACTGCGACATCGGCACCACGCTGCGGCGGATGCCGACGCTGGCGGCGATCCTCGCCGAACGGCCGTTCCTTCCGATGGCGCACCTGGCCAAAATCGCCCAGCAGACGCTTCCCGTGTCCGACGAGTTCATGCCCGACGTCGAACGCGAACTGCTCCGGCACCTCGCCCCGACACGCGAAGGGCAAGCGATGATCGGGGCGAAAGCGCTGGGCAACCGCCTCCGGCGGACCATCGAATTCCTCGAACCCGACGCCCGCCCCATCGACGAGGACGAGCCGCCGCCCCCTTCCGACAAGAAGGAGACGCTCGCCATCGACGACCGGGACGAGGAGTTCACCGGCATCAGCGCCGCCGTCCGCGCCGACAAGGCGCGGGAGATGCTGCTCATCATCGACGCCATCGCCCGTGCCCGTGACTGCACCCGCGCCGAGGCCCTCTACCTCGCCGTGAAGGGCGAATGCCCGGTCGGCGTCACCGTGAACATCTACCGCGACGTCCTCGGCGGGCCCGCGTGGATGTCCGGCGTCGGCTGGCTCGACGAGGTGGCCACCCGCGAATGGACCGGGCGCATCACCGGCATCCGCATCAGCTCCAACGGGACCGCCGACGGGTACACGCCCACCGAGGCGATGGCCGCGTTCCTCGAGGGCCGCGACGGCACCTGCCGCTTCCCCAACTGCGAACACCCCGCCCACCGGTGCGACAAGGACCACGTCCACCCCTACGACCACGACAATCCCGCCGACGGCGGCCCGACCGCCACCGGAAACCTCCATAGCCTGTGCCGTCGCCACCACAACCTCAAGACCGCCGGCCTGTGGGACGTCGAGGCCCACCCCGACGGCACGGAGGTGTGGTCCAGCGCCGACGGTGCGGAGCGCATCGTCACCGTCCCCGAAGGCCCCCTCGCCGGATTCGGCCGCCGGACCTTCGACCAGCGCACCACCCGGATGGCCGCGACCCTGCGGGAACACAATGAACGGCGTCGGGAAGCGATGGAGGCCGAAATCGCGGAGACCGCCCTCGCCCGCGCGGAGGCAATCGCGGACTGGGACGCCATGACCGGCGAGCGTCGCGCCGAGCTGCTCCGCCGCGCCATCATCGACCCCGACCTGGGCGACTGGCTGCGCGAAGTCCGCACCGCCGAAGCGCACGGGTGCGACGAGGGGGATGACCACCCGCCGTTCTAGATTCCCGCCGCGACCCCCGGGTTCGCTGGTAGGAACGATGTAAGGGACGTCACGGCGCACCGTGTGATTCGCCGTGCCCGAAACGCGAAAACCAACGAAACCAACGAAAACTTAGGAGCCATCATGGGTAAGCCCGTTGCAGTTGTTACCGGGGCGTCGTCGGGCATTGGCGCGGCGACGGCGATCGCGCTCGCGCAGGCGGGCCACGAAGTGGTGCTGGGGGCGCGGCGCGTCGAGAAGCTCAACGACGTCGCCCGGGCCATCGGCGACGCCGGCGGGTCGGCGCGGGTGGTGAAGCTCGACATCACCAACCAGGACGACGTCGACGCCCTCGCCGCCGAGGTCCCGCACGTCGACGTGCTGGTGAACAACGCCGGCGGCGCGTGGGGCATGGAGTCCGTGGAGGACGCCGTCGAGGAGAAGTGGCGCTGGATGTACGAGGTCAACGTGCTGGGCACCCTGAAGGTGACCCGGGCGCTGCTGCCGGCGCTGAAGGCGTCGCAGGGCGCGGTGGTGACGGTCGGTTCCGTCGCGGCGCGCCACATGTACCCGGGCGGTTCCGGCTACAACGCCGCGAAGCACGGCGAGCGCGCGCTGACCGAGGTGCTGCGCCAGGAAATCGCCGTCGACGGCGTGCGCGTCACCGAAATTGATCCGGGCCGCGTGCACACCGACTTCTCGCTCGTGCGTTTCGACGGCGACGCCACCAAGGCCGACGCCGTCTACCGCGGCGTGCAGAGCCTCACCGCGGAGGACGTCGCGGACGTCATCACGTACGTCGCCACCCGCCCGAAGCACGTGAACATCGACTTCCTGCAGATCACGCCCATCGACCAGGCGGGCAGCGTCCAGCCGAAGAGCGACGACTGATGCCCCGCCCGATTGCCCTGGTCACCGGCGCTTCCCGGGGTATCGGCCTCGCGGTCGCCCGCAACCTCGGCCGCGACCACCACGTGCTCGTCGGCGCGACGACGCCGGAGGGCGCCGCGAAGGTGGTCGCCGAGCTGCCGTCGGCGGAACCGTTCGTCGCCGACCTGACGGACCCGCTCGCCGTGGAGCGCGCCGTCGCCGGCGCCTTCCCCTCGCTTGCCGACGCCAAGCTGGACGTCATCGTTCATTCGGCGGGCGCGTGGGCGAAGAGCAACGTCGCCGACGCGGACCGCGACGAATGGTCGTGGCTGCTGGATCTGAACGTCGTGGCGGTCGTGGACCTCACCCGCCGCGTCCTGCCCGCGCTGCGCAATGCGCGCGGCACCGTGGTGGCCATCAACTCCGGATCGGGCTTCAAGTCCGGGCCGGGCCTCGGCCTGTACTCGGCGTCGAAGTTCGCGCTGCGCGCCATCACCGACGCCCTCCGTGAAGAGGAACGCGGCGCCGTACGCGTCTCCTCCGTGCACCCCGGCCGCGTCGACACCGACATGCAGGTCCAAATCATGGGCGAAGACGGCTACGACGGCTCCAAATACGTCGCCGCCGACTCCATCGCCGCCGCCGTCCGCCTTTGCGTCGACGCCACCGACGACTGCACCGTCGAAGAAGTGACGGTGCGGCCGAGGAAATGAAAAACCGCGACCCCCGCACACGATGTGCGGGGGTCGCGGTCGTTGGAATTAGTCCTGCTCCGGGACCGGCAGGAGGCGGGGGACGACCTTGCCGGTGGCGTTGCGGGGGAGGTCGTCGACGAAGTGGATGTGCTCCGGGACGGAGTGCTCCGCGAGGTTGTCGCGGACGACCTGGCGCATCTCGTCGGGGTCGAGGGCGTCGCCCTCGGCGGTCTTCTTGCGGATGACGAACGTGTGCAGCTCGGCAAGCAGCGTCTTGGTGTTGTTGACGCCGACGGTGTACAGGTCCTCGACGCCGTCGAGGGCGCCCAGCACCTCGTCGACCTCGCGCGGGAAGGTGTTCTCGCCGCCCTTGATGACCATGTCGTCCGAACGGCCGCAGACGTACAGGAAACCCTCCTCGTCGATGCGGCCGAGGTCGCCGATCTCCAGCAGGCCGTCGACGGTGCGGAACTTGTCGCGCTCCTGCGCCATGTAGCCGGTGAACGCCAGCTCCTGGGCGGTGTGGATGCGACCGATGGTGCCGGCGGGCACCTCGTTGTCGTCCTCGTCCAGGATCTTCACGCGGGCGCCGATGGCGGGGCGGCCGGCGGAATCC
>DUOR01000024.1 GCA_012838715.1 Actinomycetales bacterium | reverse complement strand
CTGCTTCAGGACGTCCATCTTGTCGATGTTCTTGGTCGGGTCGTTCTTCTGCCAGTTGCAGGCGCAGACCTCCTCCGACTGCAGGGCGTCGAGGACGCGCAGGACCTCGTCGACGTTACGGCCGACGGCGTCCGGGGTGACGGAGACGAACTGGATGACGCCGTCCGGGTCGATGATGAAGGTCGCGCGGTCGGCGACGCCATCGGCGTTCTCGACGCCCAGGGCGCGCATCAGGTCGTGGCGCACGTCGGCGAACATCGGGAACGGCACGTCGAGGAGCTCCTCGTTGGTGGCGCGCCAGTTGAAGTGGGAGAACTCGTTGTCGCCGGAGCCGCCGAGGACGATGGTGTCGCGGTCCTCGAACTCCTCGTTCAGCTTGCCGAACGCGGCGATCTCGGTCGGGCAGACGAAGGTGAAGTCCTTCGGGTAGAAGAACACGATCTTCCACTTGCCCTCGTACGAGTTGTTGGTGACCTGCTCGAAGTAGTCTTCGGGCGACGAGGCGTTGGCCTCGCGCAGGTTACCGCCCTTGAGTGCGGTGAGGTTGAACTCCGGGAACTGGTCGCCAACGGTAAGCAGAGCCATGTGATCCTCCTAAGAATCGGCTACGTTCATGTGCCTTAGTTTCGGGCCTTGCCGGTTCAATGTTTCCACTGAACCGCGGGTTCCGCATGTGGGGCGCGTCACTGCCGTGCGGCGGACGGGGCTCCCGTTCATGCGACCTGCGGGGAAACTATCCCCGGCTGGCCTGTTTTCCATTATGCCTATGGAACCCCGGTACGTCAAGAGGAAATGTTAAAGAGTGTCGTGTACACTAATAGGTATGCGTAATCGCGAATACCGCCCCACCCTTCCGCAGCTCCGCGCCTTCGTCGCGATCGCGGACACCGGTCACTTCGGCCAGGCCGCGCAGCGCCTCGGCATTTCCCAGCCCTCCCTGTCCCAGGCCCTGTCCACCCTGGAGAGCGGGCTGGGCGTCCAGCTCGTCGAGCGTTCGACCCGTCGCGTGCTGGTCACGCCGCTGGGCCGGGGCATCCTTCCTTACGCGCGACAGGTGTCGGAGATCGTCGACGACATCGTCGCCCGCGCCTCCGGCCGCACCGATGAGCTGTCCGGCCCGCTGGCCATCGGTTTCATCCCGACCATCGCGCCGTACATCCTGCCGAGCTTCCTGCGCAGCATCCGCGAGGAGCTGCCGGACCTGGAACCGCGGATCGTGGAGGAGCCGACCGCGCACCTCATCGAGGCGCTGCGCTCCGGTTCCATCGACGCGGCGGTCCTGGCGCTGCCGTCGGGCGTGTCCTCCTTCACGGAGACGCCGCTGTACGAGGAGGAGTTCCACCTCGTCGTCCCCGAGGATCATGAGCTCGCCGACCGCGACGACGTACCCCTCGATGTGCTGGGGGAGCTCGACCTCCTCCTGCTTGACGACGGCCACTGCCTCCGCGATCAGGTGCTCGACCTGTGCCGTCGCGTGGATGCGCTCCGCGACGACGACCTGGGCCTGGAGACGCGCGCGGCCTCGCTGTCGACGGTCGTGCAGTGCGTCGCCGGCGGCCTGGGCCAGACCCTGGTCCCGGCGTCCGCGCTGCGTGTCGAGGCGGAGCGACCCGGCCTGGCCACCGCCCGTTTCGCCGGCCCGGTCCGCCCGGGCCGCACGGTCGGCCTGGTGCACCGGGCGTCGTCCGTCCGCGGTGACGAGTTCAACCGCATCGCCGAACTCGTGAAGGCCGCCTTCGACGAGTCGATCGCGGACCTGCCCGGCTCCGGGGAGTAACCCGGCGGCACCGGGCCCCTGTCCCCGCCGCTAGCGGCTCACCATCTCCAGGGACTTCAAGCGCACCTCACCCTCCGCGTCGGACGCTTCCAGGTCGATGACGGCGAGGAGCTGGAAGGAGTTGTCGCCCTCGGGATCCTTGATGATCTGGCGGGCGGTCCACTCCGCCCCGCCGCGCTCCAAGGTGAAGTACTCGCCGGAGCGGGCGTCCTGGCCGAGGTCGACGTCGTCGTACTCGCCGAAGTAGTCGTCCATGAGCGCCGGCCAATCCGGGGCGTCGTCGAGGTACGCGTCCAGTTCGGCCAGCTCGCGTTCCTTCTCGTAGGCGAACAGCTGCACGTGGCGGAACATGAGGTTTCGCACCATCCTCGTGAACGCGCGGGTGTTGCCGGTCAGGGGACGCGTCTCGTCGTCGCCGTACGCCGCCTCGCGCAGCGTCTCCTCGTCGACCGGCTTGTCCGGGTCCGCCATGCGGGCCCATTCGTCCACCAGCGAGGAATCCACCTGCTGGATCAGTTCGCCGAGCCACTCGATGACGTCGGCAAGCTCCTCGTTCGACGCCTCCACCGGCAAGGTGTGGCGCAGGGTGCGCCACGCGTCGGTGAGGTAGCGCAGCAGGACGCCCTCGGCGCGGGCGATGCCGTACTCGGAGACGACGTCGGAGAAGGTCATGCCCTTCTCCACCATCTCGCGGACCACGGACTTGGGGGAGAGCTCGAACTCCCGCACCCACGGGTGGCCCTTGGCGTAGGTCTGGTACGCCTGCTCCAGCTCCTCCTCGAGGGGCTTGGGCCAGGTGATGTCCTCGACGATGTTCATGCGCTCGGTGTAGTCGACGCCCTCGGACTTCAGCGCCGCAATCTCTTCGCCGCGGGCCGCCTTCTGCTGCGCGGTGAGCAGGGGACGGGGGTCGTCGAGGATCGACTCGAAAACGGAGATGACGTCCAGCGCGTAATCGTCGGCCTCGGGGTCGAGCAGATCCAGCGCCGCCAGTGCGAAGGGCGCCAACGGCTGGTTCAGCGCGAAGTCGCGCTGCAGCTCGACGGTCAGGCGCGGGCGAATGTCGTCCGGGCCGCCGGGGCCCTCGAACTCCTCGACGATGCCCGCCGTGACCAGGCCGCGGTACAGCTCGATGGCCCGCAGGATCGCCTGGTTCTGCTGGTGGCGGGTGTCGTGGTTGCCGCGCAGCAGATCCCGCATGTTCGCGAAGGCGTCGCCGCCGCGGGCGATGACGTTGAGCAGCATGCCGTTGGAGACCTGGAAGCGGCTGGTCAGCGCCTCCGGCGGCTGGTCGACGATCTTGTCGTAGGTCTTCTGCGACCACGTCACCTCGCCCTTCGGGGCGGACTTCGCGCGCAGCTTCTTCAGCTTCGCCTCGTCCTGGCCGGCCCGCCGGCGCAGTTTCGCGTTCTCGATCTCGTGCGGCGGCGCCTCCACGACGACCGTGCCCTCGGTGTCGTATCCCGCCCGGCCCGCGCGGCCGGCGATCTGGTGGAATTCGCGGGACTTCAGGATGCGCTGCCGCACGCCGTCGTACTTGACCAGGCCGGTCATGAGGACCGTGCGGATGGGCACGTTGATGCCGACGCCGAGGGTGTCCGTGCCGCAGATGACCTTCAGCAGACCGGTCTGCGACAGGCGCTCCACCAGGCGGCGGTACTTCGGCAGCATGCCGGCGTGGTGGACGCCGATGCCCATGCGCACCAGCTTCGACAGCACCCGGCCGAAGCTGGTGGTGAAGCGGAAATCGCCGATTTCCTCGCGGACGCGTTCCTTCTCCTCGGGCGTCAGCAGTTTCAGGCCGGTCAGCGCCTGGGCGCGTTCGACCGCCTCGCGCTGGGAGAAATGGACGATGTAGATGGGCGCCTTGCCGTCGGCGAGCAGTTCGTCGATGGTGTCGTGCACCGGCGTGTGCACGTAGTGGAAGTCCAGCGGCACCGGGCGGGTGGTGCCGGTGACCAGCTCCACGTCGCGGCCGGTGCGCTCCTTCAGGTCGCGCTGGAACATGCTCACGTCACCGAGGGTGGCGGACATCAGCAGGAACTGGGCCTTGTTCAGCAGCAGCAGCGGAACCTGCCAGGCCCAGCCGCGGTCGGGTTCGGCGTAGAAGTGGAACTCGTCCATGACCACCTGGTCGATTCGCGCGGCCGGGCCCTCGCGCAGTGCGACGTTCGCGACGATCTCGGCGGTCGCGCAGACGATGGGGGCGCCGCCGTTGACGGTGGCGTCGCCGGTCATCATGCCGACGTTCTCCGCGCCGAAGACCTCGCACAAGGCGAAGAACTTCTCGCTGACCAGGGCCTTGATGGGCGCGGTGTAGAAGCTGCGCTGGCCGCGGGCCATGGCGATGAAGTGCGCCGCGATGGCCACCATCGACTTGCCGGAACCCGTCGGCGTGGCGAGGATGACGTGATCCCCGCCGGCCATCGCCAGCGTGGCCTCCTCCTGCGCCGGGTACAGGGTGATGTCCCGGGACCTGGTCCAGGAGATGAAGGAATCGACGATGGCGTCGTCGATCAGGGATTCGGGGACGTCGTCGAGGTCGGGGAGCATGGCGGAAAGTGACACGTGACCAGCGTAGCCAACCCGCCGGATTGGCCGCGGGGCCGGGGATCGGGCCGCGCTGCGGGACGCTCAAACCCGCATGATGCTTGCGCGTTACATGCAAAGGTGTGAGTTGCCCCACATTCATCGGTGCATGGCTCCGTCCGGCCGGAAACTTCCGCATACATCGTTATGGTTTTGGCCCATGACGAACAAGACCGTGCGTGGCACGAACCGACCGTTCCCGGGCCGTGCCCGCCCGTTCTCCATCGCCGTCGCCGCGGGCCTCGTCGCGGGCCTCATCTGCGTTCCGACGCCGCCGGCCACCGCCCAGCAGGTTGTCGCCGACGAGATCGCCGGGGCTGGGGCCGGGGCCGGCTCCGTGGATCGCGCCGACGTCGTCGACGCCGGTTCCGCCGCGCTGGACGCCTCGAACGCGGGGTCGGCGGCGGCCGGTTCTGGGGACATGGGCTCGTCGATTTCGGGTTCCCTGGGCGGCGACCTCGGCACCGACGATCCGCTGGACGTGCCGATTCCCGCCGGCACCGGACCGGGTTCGATCCTCGCGATTGCCCCGGTCGATTTCCCCGAGGGGCCGGGGATGGGATCCAGTGGCGGGTCGGCGGAGGGGGCGTCGGAAAGCGACGGCCCGGTGACCGGCGACGCGCGGCTGCTCGCGTTCGCGTCGACTATGGAGGACGGCACCCTCGCGCCCGTCGGCGCGGTGCTCTACGAGCCGCACGAGCCGTGGACGGGGGAGGGCGAACGGCCGACGGTGGTCGTCGCGCCCGGCACCGTCGGCCAGGCCGACCGCTGCGCGCCGTCGCGGACCTTCGCGCAGGAGGACGACGCCCACGTCGGGCAGGCGCGGACGCTGATGGGGCAGGGGTACCGGGTCATCGTCACCGATTACATCGGGCTGGGCGGGCCGGGCATCCACACCTACGCCAACCGGATCGAGCAGGGCCGCACCGTCCTCGACGCCGCCCGCGCCGCACTCGCCGCCGACGGCCTGGCCGGGGATTCGCCCGTGGGCCTGTGGGGCTACTCGCAGGGCGGGGGAGCCGTGGCCTCGGCCGCCGAAATGGCCCCGACGTACGCGCCCGGCCTGAACATCCGCGCCACCTTCGCCGGCGCCCCGCCCGCCGACCTGGCCCAGGTGCTCACCCAGATCGACGGTTCGCTCATCATGGGCGCCATCGGATACGCGGTCAATGGCTTCCTCGCCCGCAACCCGGACCTCGCGCCGCTGATGACGCGGGTGCTGTCGCCCCGCGGCGCGGAAACCCTCGCGGGCCTGGCCGACGACTGCATCATGGACTCCGTCGACCGCACCGGCCTGCGCTCCACCACCGGCTGGACCTCGGACGGCCGCCCCCTGACCGAGCATTTCGCGGAGCACCCGGAAATCGTCGAGGTGCTGGACAACAACCTCATCGGCACCATGAAGCCGGAGCATCCGGTGCTGGTCATCAGCGGGTCCAACGACGACGTCATCCCCGCCGCGCAGGCCGAGCAGCTCGCCCGGGACTGGTGCGACCTCGGCGCCGAGGTCGTCTACCGCGCGGACAACATCCCGCCGCTGGCGCCCGGCATGGCCATCAACCATTCGCTGCCGATGATGGCCGCCAACGACGCGGCCCTCGACTTCATGGCCGCGGCCTTCGCCGGCGAATCCACCGGCTCCACCTGCGGCAACTAGCCGCCGACCAGCCCGGGACCCGCCCGGGGACCGCCTAGAAGCGGAACCAGGGGCGGCGGGGCTTGCGGCCCCGGCGGCCTTTGCCGTCGCCGCCGGTGTCACCGGTGCTGCCCTCATCGCTTTCCGACGGGCCGGCCTCCGGCTCCCCGGAATCCGCGGCGTCGGACCCGGTCTCGGGTTCCGCGGGGGACTCGGGCTCGGTTTCGGACTCGGGCTCGGGCTCAGGTTCGGTTTCGGGCTCGGTTTCGGACTCGGAGGCCTTCGCCTCGTCATCCTCCTGGTAGAAATCCTCGACCATGCGGGAGCGGCGGCCGGTGCCGGAATCCGGGCCGGAGTCGTCGGCAAGCGAGGACAGGTCGGCATCGGCCTCGTCGGCGGCGGCCTCGTCGGCCTCGTCGTCCTCGTCGGCCTCGTCGGCGGCTAGCGCCTCCTCCGCGTCCAGGCGGGAGGCGAGGAAACGCTCGAACTCGGCGCCCAGCTCGTCGGCGGAGGGCATGGTGCCGTCGGCGCGGACCAGCGGGTTCGACTCGAGGGTCCGGCGGCGGCGCTCCTCCTGGTCGTGCTGCTGCTCGAGCATGTGCACGACGCCGGCGACCTCGTCGGACTCCGCGACCTGCTCGGCGAGCAGCGCCGCGACCTTGTCGGACTCGCGCTCCAGGGCGGTCAGCGGCAACTCCAGGTCACCGGCCTCGGCGACGGCCTCCAGCAGGCGCAGCGCCGCCAGCGGGTAATCGGACGCCGCGATGTAATGCGGCACTTGCGCCGTGTAACCGCAGGTCGTGCGGCCGCGGCGGTTCAGCTCCAGCTCGATGCGCAGGCTCGCCGCGCCCGGCACGGACACGCGCTGCCCGAAGGTGCGGTAGCCGTCCAGCAGGGACCGGTCGTTGCCGTGGGCGATGACGCCCATCGGCCGCGTGTGCGGCACCGTCATCGGGGCGGAGTACAGCGACACCGTGCGGCCGACGTCGAAGCGCTCGACCAGGTCGGCGATGACGCCGGAAAACGCGTCCCAGCGGAAGTCCGGCTCCGGGCCGGACAGCAGCAGGAAGGGCTTGCCCGCGTTGTCGCGCACGACGTTGAGGGTCAGCTCCAGCTCCTCCATCTCCGCCAGCTCGTCGCCGACCATCGTGATGGTGGGGCGGCGGGAGCGGTAGTCCAGCAACTCGTCGTTGTTGAACGTCGCCACCGGGCGGTGGTCGAGGGCGTCGAGGAGATGGCGCGCGGAACCGGTGACGGCGAGTCCGGCGTCGGCGTAGCCCTGGAGGGCGACGACCATCGTCAAGCGGCCGTCCGACGGCCCGATATCGGGCGCGGGGAACCGCATCTCGTACATTCCGTGTTCCTGCTCCATGATCTGCGCCTACCTCCTGATTCCGGTCGTGGTGTCGTCCGGTTGTAGCCCGTGCAACGGCGGGCGCCAACAGGTTATTCCCGTATCAGCGTCCGTCGGGCGCGCATTGGTCGCGGCCGGTTATCCACAGGGCGGATTCCATCCACAATAGGCGGTCGCCGCGGGCGGTTGGCCGTGCCCCCGTCCGGCGCGTCCCGCACGCTGCGGGCATGACTTGCACAGGTTCCCCGGGCGACCCGACCGTCGCCGACCAGCCGCCCTTCGACTTCACCGACCCCGTCGCCTGCCTGACCAACCTGCCCGGCCTGCTCGGCCACTATCCCTCCCGCACGTTCGTGCTGATGGTGCGCCGCGAGGGCGCGCCCGACCCCGGTCCGCTGCTGGTGCGGGAGCTTGACGACGCCGTCGGCGCCCTCGCCGCCCTGGGCACCGCCGCCCCGATGATGGCCGAGGAGGGCAACGATTGCGCCGACGTTCTGGTCGTGCACGAATCCTGGCCCGGGTGCGTCGGCGGCCGCGCCCCGGACGGCCGCGAACTGGCGGACGTCCTGATGGCGGGTGGCCTGCATCCCATGAACTACGCGGGCGCCCGGGCCATCCGGCCGGGGACCCCGGTGACCTTGTGGACGGGCGAGGAAATCGGCCGCATCGGTGACCCTGTGGCGTCCTGGGCGGCGGTCAAACTCCACGACTCCGGCGAGGCCATCGCCGCCGGCGTCGACGAGCACCGCGGGCGTTTCGCG
>DUOR01000207.1 GCA_012838715.1 Actinomycetales bacterium | reverse complement strand
GACTCCGCGCCCGTGATGTTCCACTTGCGCAGGTTCGCGCGATGGCGGTGCACCGCGGTGATGGCTTCCGCGGCCGCGGCGGCGGCGTCGGCGACCCCCTCCAGTTCGAGCAGGGGAGCGAGCGGATCGGGACGGTGCTGCGGGCGCTGGGTGGCGTCGGTCATGCCCCAACACTAGGACGCGCCGCCGGGCCCGCGGACGTGGACTCCGGGATTCGGCGGCGGCGCGAAGTTTTCCGGTGAATACCGTGCCCTCGCCACGCGGATACGTCCATGATGGGTACTATTGCCCTGAGAGATCCGCCACCCGCCGGCCCACCGGCCACGGCAGGTGGCGGACCGCATCGATGGAACCGAAGACATCCAGGAGGACGCACGTGAGCAGCGACGACAAGAAGGGCCTTTTCACGGACGGCACCGAAGCCACGGCCCGTGTGACCGCCGTTCCGCTGAGCGACGTGGACACCCACGCCCGGGGAGAGGCCAGCATCGGCACCCTCGTGCAGTCCGCGAGCGCCCAGGTCTCCGCTCTGGTCCGTTCCGAGGTGGAGCTGGCCAAGGCCGAAATCGCCGGTGAGGCGAAGAAGGCCGGCGTCGGCGCCGGTTTCTTCGCGGTGGCGGGCGTCGTGGCCCTGTACTCCTCGTTCTTCCTGTTCTTCTTCCTCGCCGAGCTGCTGGCCGAGTGGCTGCCCCGTTGGGCCGCGTTCCTCATCGTGTTCGTGCTGATGCTGGTCATCGCCGGCGTCGCCGCGTTCATCGGCCTGAAGAAGGTCAAGACGGTGGGCAAGCCGGAGAAGACGATCCAGTCCGTGCAGGACCTGAAGACCGTCATCCCGGCGGGCGACGCCTCCCGCCGCCCGGAGCACTCGACCTCCCACGGCCTGTACACCTAGGCCGGACCCCGGACCGGCGGGCCCAGGCCCGCCGCCGACGAAGAATCCGTGAATTCCCCCGTCGCCGGCGGTGGCCCCGAGGCCCCGCGAGAAACGGCCCCGCACCCCGATGAGGTGCTGCTCGATGGCCCGTGGAACCACAAGTTGGTCCACGTGCGCGGTCAGCGGCTCCACGTCGCGGAGTGCGGGGCCGCTTCCGATCCCCTGGTCCTCCTCCTGCACGGCGTGGCCGGGGGCTGGTTCGATTGGCGGCTGGTGCTGGAGTCGCTTGCCGACGCCCCCGTCCACGCCGTGGCCGTCTCCGGCCGGGGCTACGGGACGTCCGACCGCACGCCCGGGGGTTACTCGCCGATGAAGGCCGCCGCCGACGCGGCGGGGCTGGTTCGTGCGCTGGGGCATTCCGACGCGCTGGTGGTCGGCCAGGGGCTGGGCGCATTGACCGCGTGGACGATGGCGGCGCGGCACCCGGGGCTGGTCCGCGGTCTCGTCGTGGGCGGCATGATTCACCCGGTGGTGTGGTCGCGCGCGTCGCGGCGCCGCCCGTTCTCCGCGCCGATGCGGGCGACCTGGGGGTCCTTCGCGCGCTACGCCACCGTGCTCGGTTCCATCGGCCGGGACGGCCGTTCCGCCGCGCGCATCGCCCGCGACACGTACGCGCTGACCGGCCCAGGTTTCGCCGACACCCAGCTCGGGGTCGAGTCGGCGCGGCTGACCCGGCGCGCGCTGGAGGCCGGGTCCCTCGATGCGGCGCTGCAGCACATGGCGTTCCTGGGTTCCCCGCTGTCGGCGGGCCGGCGCCGGTGGCTGGCCGAGCTCCGGAAGGCCGGGATTCCGGCGTCCAGGATGTTCATCGGCGCCGCCGACCCGATGTGGTCGCGGCGGATGCTCGCCGCGTCGACGACGGGCGAGATCGGGCCCGAGGTGCTGCCCGGCGTGGGGTGCCTGCCCTCCCTGGAGGCCCCGGCGCAGGTCACCGAAATCATCCGCGCGGGCATCCGCGACGCCTACGGGGTGTAGGCGCGCCGCCCGAATTACCCGTGGCCGCCTCCCGGCCGGACTACTGCGCGACGCACTCCCGGGTGTCGACGGGCGCCTCGAGGTCACGGGCCGCGCGGATGTGCTCGCGGGCCTCGGCCGCGGTCAGCGCGTACCCGGTCTGATCGTTGTTGACGCCGGCGCCGAACACGACGCCGAGGGCCTCCCCGCCCGGGGTGATCAGCGGGCCGCCGGAGTTGCCGTGGCGCACGTCGGACCGCAGGACGTAGGCCTCGCGGTCGTGGCGGGTGGCGGAGTAGATGTCGGGGCCGCGGATGAGCAGGCGATCCTCGATGCGCGCGGCGGTCGAGGTGAACGGGCCGGATTCGGGGAAGCCCAGGACCACGGCGCCGTCGCCGGGCCCGACCTCGCTCTCCGCCCAGTCCAGGGCCGGCAGCGGCAGTTCCCAGGTCCGCAGGATGGCGATGTCGTCGAGGGGATCGAAGTGGACGACGGTCGCCTCCGCCATGCCGACGACGGTCTCCAGGCTCACCGTGTCCACGCCGGCGACGACGTGGGCGTTGGTGACGATCATGTCCTCGCCGACCACGAAGCCGGTGCCCTGCAGCAGGCGCCGGCACTGCGACGCCTCGCCGAGCACGCGGACGACCGAGGGCCGCACCTCGTCGACGACGGCCTGGTCGATGACCGCGGGGTCCGCCGGGGTGTCGTCGTGGACGGGGCGCTGCTCGAAGGGGGCGATGGCGGCGGGGACGCCGGAGTCGTCGATGCGGCGGACGATCTGCGAGGGCAGGCCCGCCAGGGAATCCGGGGCGAGCTCGTCGACGGTCGCCAGGATGCGGGAGCCGCGGATCGCGTCACCCGCCGCACCGGGCAGCGACGTCGCCACGGGCAGGGAAATCATCCAGGCCACGACCAGCGCCGTCAGTGCCTGGACGACGGCGCCGAAGCCGGAGTCCAGGCCGACGATCATCTGCGAGCGCATGCGGTTGCGCAGGGACTGCCCGGCGATGGCGCCGACGGTGTGCCCGACGACGACGAGGCCGACCAGCACGGCGACGCCGGCGGCCATGCGGCCCAGTCGGTCGTCGACCAGATCCATGGCCATGGGGGCGAGCTCCAGGCCGATGACGCCACCGGCGATGACGCCGAGGATCGACAGCAGCGCGGCGATGGCGCCCTGCCGCCAGCCCAGCGCCATCGACGACAGCACCATGATCACCAGCAGGACGTCCAGAATCACGTGGCCGCTCATCGCAGTTCCCCACCCATCGCAAAGGACTCCTTGTTCGCCGAGGCGGCCAGGGTAGACCGCAGATCGTGAACGGTACCGTCGTCCCATTCCTCGGCCCAACCGGCGGCGTTGAGCAGGTGGTCGAGGACGCCCGCGGTGAAGCCCCAGACGATGAAGTCGCCGACCCGGAACGCCGGGCCGGACCAGGATTCCCAGCCGACGCGGAGCCGGTTGGCCGGGTCGATGAGCTCGGAGAGGTGCACCGGCAGGACCGCGTCGGTCTCCGCCGGGTCCACCGCCCGGAGTTCGTGGGGTTCATGCCAGTAGGCGAGGACGGGCCGCACGGCGAAACCGGTGCGCGAGATGTCGATGGAGTCGAGGATGCGCAGCGGCGTCACGCCCGCCGGGTCCAGCGCCGTTTCCTCCTCGGCCTCCCGCAGGGCGGTGTGCACGGCGTCGCGATCGCCGGGGTCGCGGCGGCCGCCGGGGAAGGACATCTGGCCGGCGTGCCGGCGCAGGGTCGGCGACCGGTGGGTCAGCACGACCAGCGCATCGTCCGGCCGGTCCAGTGCGTCGGCGTCGCCGCCGAGGAGCACCAGCACCGCCGATTCATCGGGGTTCTCCAGCGGCCCGTCGAGGGTGGACGCCGCGCGGCGCAGCGCGGCCAGCCCGGGATCCAGCCCATCGTCGAGGACGGGGCCGAGCCACGGCGGGGTGACCTCGATGCCCCGGTCCCCGGGAAGTATCAGGCCATCGGTCATGCGAGGGCCCCGCGGATCGCCTCATCGAATTCGTCGTACGAATCGAAGGCCCGCGGGAGGATTTCCGCGACGGTGCCGTCGGCACGCAGCACGACGGTGACGGGAACGACGCGCGGCAGTTCCAGCGCGGGCCCGACGGCGTCCATGCCGTCGTGGTAGGACACGAAGTCGACGTCGAGCTCCTCCAGCATGGCGGCGCCGCGGCCCTCGCTGGTGGCGGCCTGCACGCCGACGACGCGGACGTCCGGGTTCGCGGCGGCCCACTCCTCGAGGATGGGCAGCTCCTCGCGGCAGGGCGCGCAGTTCCAGGCCCACACGTTGAGCACGGTGGGCGTGCCCGCGAACGTCGCGGCCAAGTCGATTTCGCCCTGGTGGCGGGCGCCGAGGCACGGCAGTTCCACGCCCGCCAGCGGTCCGGAGCCGGTGGCGCCGGGCTCGGGAACGGGGCATTCGGGGCGGGGCGGCACGTCCTCCTCGATGAGGGGGCCCTGCCCGGAGGGGGCGATATCCGAATCGCCGCCGCCGGTGGTGTACGCCAGCGCGAACCAGATGACGGCGACGGTCGTGATGATGACCAGGAACATCGCCAGCACCGAGGACGTCGACCGCGTGCGGACGCGCTCGACCGTCGTGGGGCCCGTCGGCCCCTCGTACCCGTGGAACCCGGTGTCCTCCGGTTCCCCGCCGGCGCGGAACGGTTCGCTCACGACTTCCGTCCTTCCTCGTCGTCCCGACCATCATGCCCCCCGGTGCCCAGTCCGGCCATGGCCAGCAGGTGGTCGCGGTCGTCGGAGGCGATAAGTGCGGCGGCCTCGTCGGGTTCGGCCGGTCCGGCCACACCATACGACGGACAGTCGTGGGCGAGGAAACAGGCGCCGCACGCCGCCCGGCGGGAATGGCACACGCGGCGGCCGTGGAAGATGATGCGGTGAGAGAACCAGGTCCACTCGGGACGCTGGATGACCTCCATCATTTCGCGTTCGACGCGCACCGGGTCCTCGGCGTCCGTGAAGCCGAGCCTGCGCACGAGGCGCCCGAAATGCGTGTCGACGGTCAGCCCGGGCACCCCGAAGGCGTTGCCCAGCACGACGTTCGCGGTTTTGCGGCCGACGCCGGGAAGCGCGGTGAGCTCGTCGAGCGAACCGGGGACCTCGCCGCCGTGGCGTTCCATGACACCCTGGGCGAAGCCGATGATGTTGTTGGCCTTCGCCCGGTAGAAGCCGGTGGAGCGGATGATCTCCTCCACCTCCCGGATGTCCGCGCCGGCCAGGGCGGCCGGGGCGGGGTAGCGGGCGAACAGGGCCGGGGTGACCATGTTGACCCGCACGTCGGTGGTCTGGGCGGAGAGGATCGTCGCTACCGCCAGTTCGTAGGGGTCGCGGAAGTCCAGTTCGCAGTGCGCGTCCGGGTAACCCACGGCGAGGGTCCGGTTGATACGGCGGGCGCGGCGCACCATGCCCGTCCGCGTCTCCCTGCCTTTCGCCGCCGGGTGCGCCCCGGGCTTACGCCGCCGCATCGGGGTCAGCGAGCCCTGCGGCCGCGTGGGCTGGGGCGGGACGTTGGTGGACATGCCCACATCCTATCCTCAACGCCAATCACCCCCGGCCGGGCCGGTCGAGGGGCCGTTGCACCGCCGTTGAACCGGGCTCGGGCCGGTCTCGGGGAGGAATGACTCCCGCGAAAACGGATATTCATCTAGAGTGGGATTCGTCACAAAGAGGTGCGGCCGGTGATTGCCTTGCAGGGCCACCGCCGACCGTTTCCGGCATGCGCTCGACCGCCGGGAACCCCCGCGAAGGGCCCGCATCACCGAATCAACGCCGTTACCCGGCACGCGACAGAAGGAGAACACGACCGTGGACGATGTACAGGAGATCCTCTCCCGCGCCGGAGTCTTCCAGGGAGTGGACCCGGAGGCGGTCCAGAACCTCCTGGGTGAGCTGGAGACGGTCCGGTTCCCCCGCGGCACCACCATCTTCAACGAGGGTGAACCGGGTGACCGCCTCTACATCATCATCGAGGGCAAGGTGAAGCTCGCCCGCCACTCGTCGGACGGCCGCGAGAATCTCCTGACCATCATGGGCCCCTCGGACATGTTCGGCGAGCTCTCCATCTTCGACCCGGGCCCGCGCACCTCCGCCGCGGTGTGCGTGACCGAGGTGACCGCCGCGTCGATGAACTCGGATCAGCTGCAGAACTGGATCGCCGATCACCCGGACATTTCCGCGCAGCTGCTGCGGATGCTGGCCCGCCGCCTGCGCCGCACGAACAACTCGCTCGCCGACCTCATCTTCACGGACGTCCCGGGCCGCGTCGCCAAGGCGCTGCTGCAGCTGGCGAACCGCTTCGGCACCCAGGAGGGCCCGAACCTGCGCGTCACCCATGACCTGACGCAGGAGGAGATCGCCCAGCTCGTCGGCGCGTCCCGCGAGACCGTGAACAAGGCGCTCGCCGAGTTCGCGCACCGCGGCTGGATCCGCCTGGAGGGCAAGTCGGTGGTCATCACCGACGCGGAGCGCCTCGCCCGCCGCGCGCGTTAGTTCCCGCGCCGGGTCGCCCGGCACCGCCCGCTTTCCGACGGCGGCCCTCCCGCGAACGTGACGAAGGGGCCGG
>DUOR01000206.1 GCA_012838715.1 Actinomycetales bacterium | reverse complement strand
GCGGGTGCCGTCGGAAATTTCGAGCGTGACCGTGCCGCCCTGCAGCAGCACGCCCGGGGTGCGCACCCCGGAGACGGTGCCGCGCAGCATGCCGGTCTGGCCGACGGTGGTGGACTGCACGCCGTAGCCGGCTTCCTCCAGCACCTCGCGGGCCTCCGCTTCCTGCATGCCGACGACGTCGGGCATCCGGGCGCGGGCGGTGCCCTCGTGGAATGCGGGGTCCATGTCGGGGAGGACCTTGCCGCCGAAGTCGTCGATGATCGGCGACACGGCGCCGAACCAGGTCAGCGCGGGTTCACGGCCGCCGTACAGGTCGCCGGACCAGCACTGGCGCAGCGGTGAGGTGCACAGTTCCGTGGTGGTCGGGGAGTCGTTGTAGACGTACACCGCGCCGGCGAGGCCGGAGGTGAAGCCGAGGAACGCGGCCGACTGGTTGGACTCGGTGGTACCGGTCTTGGCGGCGACGGGGCCGTCCCAGTTGACGGTTTCGGCGGCCGCCTCGGCGGTGCCGCCGTCGATGTCGGAGCTCAGGGCGTGGGCCATGGCGTGGGCGACGCCCGGGTCGACGGCCTGTTCGCAGGCGGGTTCCTCCAGCTGGACGGGGTTGCCGGCGCGGTCGGTGAGCTCCTCGATGGGGTTCGGTTCGCACCAGCGGCCGTCGGAGGCGAGGGTGGCGCCGACGTTGGTCAGCTCCAGGGCGTCGACCGGGGTGGGGCCGAGGGCGAAGGAGCCGAGGGTGTTGTCGGAGACGTAATCGGCGACGGACGATTCGCCGTCGAAGCTGCCGGGCTCCAGGTAGGAGCGCATGCCCAGGCGGACGGCCATGTCCATGACGCCGTCGACGCCGACCTGCTCGGACATGGCGATGAACGGGGTGTTCGGGGAGCGGGCGAGGGATTCGCGCAGGGTCATGGTCTGGGGGAACGTGCCGACGTTCTCCACGCAGTACATGTTGGCGGGGCAGCCGGCGGCGCCGCCGGTGCCGAGGCCGGTCGCCTCGTAGCGGCGGGGCACGGCCAGTTCGGTGTCGATGCCCATGCCCTGCTCGACGGCGGCGGTGGCCGCGAAAATCTTGAACACGGAGCCGGCGCCGTTGCCGACGGGGGAGTGCGGCTGCGGCTGCACGGTCTGCATCGCGTCGGCGTCGAGGCCGTAGACGCGGGAGGACGCCATCGCGAGGACGCGGCGGGAATCGGTGCCGGGCTCGATGATGTTCATGACCTCCGCGACGCCCTGGGCGGTGGGGGAGGCGTGGGTGCGCACGGAGTTCTGGACGGACGCCTGGACGGCCGGGTCGAGGGTCGTGCGCACGGTGTAACCGCCGCGGGACAGGGCCGCGCGGTCGAGGCCGTGCTCGGCGAGGTACTCGATGACGTAGTCGCAGAAGAAGCCGCTGTCGCCGGCGGCGATGCAGCCCTGGGGCAGCCGGTTGGGCTCCGGCAGGACGCCGAGGTCGGTCGCGATGGCGTCGTCGGCCTGGGCGCGGCTGATGGAGCCCGTGTCGGCCATGGCGTTGAGGACGTCGTTGCGGCGGGACAGGGCACCGTCGGGGTTGGTGTACGGGTTCAGGCCGGAGGTCTGCTGCACCAGGCCGGCCAGCAGGGCCGCCTGGGGGACGGACAGCTCGGCGGCGGTGATGCCGAAGTAGGTGCGGGCGGCGTCCTCCACGCCGAAGGACCCGTTGCCGAAGGGCACGAGGTTGAGGTAGCGGGTGAGCACCTCGTCCTTGGAGAGGTTGTCCTCGAGGTCCTGGGCGATGCGGATCTCGCGGAGCTTGCGGCCGTAGTCCGTGGCGGTCGCGGCGCGGCGTTCCGCCTCGGTCTCGGCCTCCACGAGCAGGGCGTGGTTCTTGATCAGCTGCTGCTCGATGGTGGAGGCGCCCTGCTGCACGGAGCCGGAGGTGAAGTTCGCCAGGGCGGCGCGGATGGTGCCCTGCCAGTCGACGCCGGAGTGCTCCCAGAACCGGCGGTCCTCGATGGCGACGATGGCGTCCTTCATCTCGTCGGAAATGCGATCCGATTCGACGTTGGTGCGGCGCTGCTCGTAGAGCCAGGCCATGGGGGTGCCGTGGACGTCGGTGATGGTGGTGATGGTCGGCGCCTCGCCGCTGACGACGGAGCGCGAGGACACGGCGAGGTTGTCGGCCGTGCGGGCCATCAGGTAGCCCGATCCCCCGAGCGCGGGGAACAGGGCGCTGGCGAGGAGGAGGGCCGTGAGGACCACGGCCACCGCCAGCTTCATCAGATTCCGACCCTTGTTCACGGGGCCAACCCTAGTGTCCTGGGCGTACGCAAAGAAAGACGGCCCCGTCGCGGTGGCCCGGGGCACGACGGGCCTCGACGCATCCCGGTGGCCCGGGGCGCCCGTCGGCAAGGCAACGCAGTTAATGGCCCTTTACGTGGGCAGTTGCGTTCACGGGCCGCGATTCCGGGAAGTGTTACAGGGCGGGGGTAAGGAGATCTACCCCCGAAATTGCGTATGAAAACGCGACAGCCTGCGGTTCTGTGTCCGGCGCCACAGGCCCGTGTGACGCACTCGACATTTCTAAATTGGTGTGAATAGACTTACAACAACAAATCAGCACGGAATCGGCTCCGTCACGTGAACGGAACTGGTAGGAGCGCCCGGACCGCCAAACCAGCGGCGAAGGGCGACCCGAACCGAATACGGGGATCCGCGCCGCACACGCGGATCCCGAGCCCGCCCCACGTGAAAGGGGTGGACCAGCCGCCCCGGCCCCGCCGGGGACGAAGAGGCAGAAAAGCCAGAGGAGGCCAAGATGACCGCCACTATCTCAGACCGGAACCGAACCGCCCCCGCGGACGCGCTCGTCGAGGAGCGGAATGCCGAGCTCGAGAGCTTCCGCGACCGACAGGAATGGGTCACCCGCGCCAAGTGCCGCGACATCGACCCCGATGAATTGTTCGTCCGCGGCGCCGCCCAGCGCAAGGCCGCCGTCATTTGCCGCCATTGCCCCGTTGTCCTCCAGTGCCGTGCCGACGCCCTGGACAACCGCGTCGAGTTCGGCGTCTGGGGCGGCCTCACCGAGCGCCAGCGCCGCGCCATGCTCCGCGAGCACCCCGAGGTGACCAGCTGGGCCGACTACTACGCCGCCCAGGTCGTCGCCCAGCGCGTGGCCCGCAGCGCCTGACTCCCTGCCCCCGCGTCGCGCCGGGCACCCACGGGGTTCGCGTCACCCCCGGCATCGCG
>DUOR01000205.1 GCA_012838715.1 Actinomycetales bacterium | reverse complement strand
CTCCTTGAGGGGTGCCGGATGCTTGAAGGGGTCGGATGCTTGAAGGGGTCGGATGCTCGAGGGGTGTCGGAACGGGAGGCACAGGGGGAATGCGGGTGCCCGTTCCCGTCAGGCGTTGGCCAGGGCGGCGCGGGGTTCGACGCGCAGAATCGGCACGAGGGCCACGGCCGCGCCGATGAGTCCGGTGGCCACGAGCAGCAGCCCGGGGAACACGGTGGTGCCGGCGTCGATGACGACGGGCATGACGTCGGCGGCCGCCAGCCAGGTGCCCGCGCCCGCGGTGACGCCAACGCCGGCGCCGACGCCGAACGCCAGCACCACGAACGCCTGCCCCAGCGAATCGGCGACGAGCACGCCCCGGGACGCGCCGAGCGCCGAAGAGATGGCCACGCCGCGCATCCGCTGCACCGTCCAGACCATGAAGAACGCCCCGACGACCAGGGCGGATATGACGTAGAGCAGGGTGGTCATGGCGCCCAGCGACATTTGCTCGCCGGTGTAGGAGGCGGACAGGTCGTAGCGGTCGTCGCCGTGCAGTGCGACGGTGCCGTCGACCGCCGGCGCATCGGCTCCATCCCGGAAGACGACCGCCGACACGACGCCGCCCGACAACTCCTCGGCAACCCCGGGCGCGGCCGCGACGACCGGCTGGTGCTCCCACCAGGCCTCCCCGAGGTCCGCTGGGACGCCCGCTGCACGACCCTCGCCGCCCTCACCGCCCTCGCCGCCCTCACCGCCATCGCCACCCGCGCCACCCGCGCCACCCTCGCCGCTGACCCGCACGGTCCGGCCGCCGAAGCTGACGGTGCCCGTTTCGGGGAATTCCCCGGCCACCTCCGCGGAGGGGAGGATGCGGTCGCCGGGGAGGGAGGCGTCGGAAAGCACGGTGACGGGGGTGTCACCGACCCGCGCCCGCCCCAGCCACAGTTCCTCGCCGCCGGCAGCGACGAGGCGGTCGACCTGCGCATCGTCGAGGCGCGAGGAAGACAGGGTCGGGGTGCCGGTGTCGGCGACGACGACGGCATCGTCGGGGCCGAGGAGGATGTCCAGCGCGGACACCGACTGCCGCTCGAGTCCCGCGGCCAACGCCGACAGGAAGGTCACCATCACGGCGATGAGCCCGACGGTGACGGTGATGAGCGCCGTACGGCCCGGCGCGGCCTTCAATTCACGGATTCCCTGGTACATGCCGGTGATGCTGCCCGGCGGCGGGCGGCGGGGAATCGCCCGTGGGATGGGACTTCCTCCCCAACCTTCGGTTGACCCCGCGGCCGCCGGCCCCTGTGCCCGGGCGCGGCGCCGCCTTACGCTGGGGCCGTGACCCAGGCAGCCCCTCCCCCGCTTCCCGACGCCCCCGGGCGCGGCACCGATCCCGCCGCGCTCGACCGGTTGTGGCGGATTCTGCGGATTTGCCTGGACGTGCTGATGGCGGGGCTGTGGCTCTTCGTGGTCGTCCGTGCCGACGGCCCGGTGGTGTGGGCGTGGGCGGGCGTGTTCGCCGTGGTCTACGCGGCGGGCCGGTTCCGCGCCGACGAGTACGGCCCCGGCTTGCCGACGTGGCCCTGGCTCGCGGCCGTGTCCCTGGCGTTCGGCGGCCTGGCGTGGGCCACGCCGGATGCGGCGTTCCTCGTGTTCCCGTTGTTCTTCGTCGTCATGCACGTGGCGACGGGGTGGGCCGCGGTGGCGCTCGTCGTCGCGCTGACGGCGGGCACGATGCTCGGCATGGCGCACCACGGGGTGATGGGCGTCGGGGCGGTCATCGGCCCGGTGCTCGGTGCGTCGGTGGCCATCGTCGTCGGCGTCGGTTTCCGGCTGCTGCTGCATGAGGCGCTGCAGCGCGAGCGGGCCATCACCGAGCTCGTCGCCGCCCGCGCCGACGTCGCCGACATGTCCCGCCGCGCAGGCGAACTGGACGAGCGGGCGCGGCTGGCCGCCGACATTCACGACACCGTCGCGCAGGGGCTGTCCTCCATCCAGCTGCTGCTGCACTCGGTGGAACGATCGCTTGCCGACGACGGGGGCGCCGCGACCGATGCCGGAGGCGCCGCCCCCGATGGAACGAGCGGCGCCGGCGCGGCCGGGAAACCCCGGCCCGACCACCGCGCCTTCGAGT
>DUOR01000204.1 GCA_012838715.1 Actinomycetales bacterium | reverse complement strand
GCCCGTGCCCCCGGTGCCGCGCGCGTATGGGGGTGCGGTCGTACTAGACGAGCCAGCTGTACTTGGTGTTGTCCGACTCGGAGGACACGATGTCGCCGTCGGCCAGGTAGCCGGCCGCGACGGGGCGGCGGTCCATGGTGGCGATGGCGTTGTTCAGGGCCTGGGCGGGGAAGAGGGTGTACACGCCGTCGGGCAGGGGAGCGAACATGGTGCGGTCCTTTCGGTCGGTGCCGGTTGCGGGTGCTTCAGCACGGCTGGAGCCGGAAGCGCGGAAATACGTTCCATTGGCGAAACGTGAGGATGCGCTCAAGTATGGGGACGGCCCGCCGGATTGTAAAGCTTCGGTAACGTGACCTTGCACACGTCTATTCAAATGAATATGTGCAGGTAGGGAAGCCGGCGGTGCGACCCTTGGCATCCAATCCGGCCGACGGCCTACAATCCGGGCCATGGCCAATTCGTCGTTCGTGCACCTCCACAACCACACCGAATACTCGATGCTCGACGGGATGGCGAAGATCGATCTGCTTGCCGACGAAGTGTCGCGGCAGGGGATGCCCGCGGTGGGCGTCACGGACCACGGGAACATGTTCGGCTCGGACGCGTTCTACCGGCAGATGAAGGCCAAGGGCGTGAAGCCCATCATCGGCATCGAGGCGTACATGGCGCCGGAGAGCCGCTTCAACAAGAACCGCATCCAGTGGGGCGACCCGCACCAGAAGGGCGACGACGTCTCGGGCCGCGGTTCCTACCTGCACCAGACGATGTTGGCGGAGAACGTGCAGGGCCTGCACAACCTCTTCTACCTGTCGTCGATGGCGTCCTACGAGGGCCAGATGGGCAAGTACCCGCGCATGGACGCGGAGATCATCGCGGAGCGGGCGGAGGGCATCATCGCCACGACCGGCTGCCCTTCCGGCGACGTGCAGACGCGCCTGCGCCTGGGCCAGTTCAACGAGGCGCTGCAGGCGGCGGGCATGTGGCAGGACATCTACGGGAAGGACAATTACTTCCTGGAGCTGATGGACCATGACCTGGACATCGAGAAGCGGGTGCGCGACGAGCTGCTGGAAATCGGCCGGAAGCTGAATCTGCCGCCGGTGGTCACCAACGACTGCCACTACGTCACCCGCGACCAGGCGAAGGCCCACGAGGCGATGCTGTGCGTGCAGACCGGCAAGACCCTCCACGACCCGGACCGCTTCAAGTTCGACGGCGACGGCTACTACATCAAGACCGCCGCCGAAATGCGCGCCACCTGGGATCACCTGGTGCCGGACGGCTGCGACAACACGCTGCTCATCGCGGAGCGGGTCGGCGACTACGACGAAATCTGGGAGTCGCACCCGCACGACCGCATGCCGCTTGCCGACGTGCCGGAGGGGCATACGCCCACCACGTGGCTGCACCACGAGGTGATGGAGGGCCTGAAGAAGCGTTTCGAGGGCAAGGAGGTCCCGGAGGAGTACATCCGCCGGGCCGAGTACGAGATCGAGGTCATCGACGGCAAGGGTTACCCGTCGTACTTCCTCATCGTCGCGGACATCATCAAGCACGCCCGCGAGATCGGCATCAAGGTCGGCCCGGGCCGTGGTTCCGCCGCCGGCGCGCTGGTCGCGTACGCCACGTGGATCACCAACATCGACCCCATCGAGCACGGCCTGCTGTTCGAGCGCTTCCTCAACCCGGAGCGTCCGTCCGCGCCCGACATCGACATCGACTTCGACGACCGCCGCCGCGACGAGATGATCCGCTACGCCGCCGACAAGTGGGGCGAGGACAAGGTCGCGCAGGTGGTCACCTTCGGCACGGTGAAGACCAAGCAGGCGATCAAGGACTCCGCCCGCGTGCAGTTCGGCCAGCCTGGCTACCAGATCGCCGACCGCATCACGAAGGCCCTGCCGCCGCCGATCATGGCGAAGGACATCCCGCTGGGCGGCATCGTCGACCCCTCGCACGAGCGGTACGGCGAGGCCGCCGAGGTCCGCCAGCTCATCGAGACCGACCCGGACGTCGCCCGCATCTACGAAACCGCCCGCGGCCTGGAGGGCGTCGTCCGCCAGACCGGCGTCCACGCCTGCGCGGTGATCATGGCGTCGGTGCCGCTGCTGGACCACATCCCGATGTGGAAGCGCGGCGCCGACGGCGCCATCATCACCGGCTGGGACTACCCGGCGTGCGAGGCCATCGGCCTGCTGAAGATGGACTTCCTGGGCCTGCGCAACCTCACGGTCATCGGCGACTGCCTGGAGAACATCAAGTCCAACCGCGGCGACGACATCGACCTGGACACCCTCGCCGTCGAGGACGCCCCCACCTACGAGCTGCTGGCCCGCGGCGACACCCTCGGCGTGTTCCAGCTGGACTCCGGCGGCATGCGCGAACTGCTGAAGCGCATGCGCCCCACCGGCTTCAACGACATCGTGGCGGCGCTTGCGCTGTACCGCCCGGGCCCGATGGGCGTCGAGGCGCACTGGGAGTACGCCGACCGCAAGAACGGCCGCAAGCCCATCGTGCCCATCCACCCGGAGCTCGAGGAGGCGCTGGAGGAGATCCTCGCGGAGACCTACGGCCTCATCGTCTACCAGGAGCAGATCATGAGGATCTCGCAGAAGGTGGCGAACTACACGGCCGGCCAGGCCGACGGCTTCCGCAAGGCCATGGGCAAGAAGAAGCCGGAGGTGCTGGAGAAGGAGTTCATCACCTTCGAGGCGGGCATGAAGTCCAACGGATTCTCGGATGCCGCGATCAAGACGCTGTGGGACACGATCCTCCCGTTCGCCGGTTACGCGTTCAACAAGTCGCACGCCGCCGGCTACGGCCTGGTGTCCTTCTGGACCGCGTACCTGAAGGCCAATTACGCGCCCGAGTACATGGCCGCGCTGCTGACCTCGGTGGCGGACAACAAGGACAAGTCCGCCATCTACCTGTCGGACTGCCGCCACCTGGGCATCCACGTGCTGTCGCCCGACGTCAACGAGTCGGCCCTGAACTTCCAGTCCGTCGGCGACGACATCCGCTTCGGCCTCGGCGGCATCCGCAACGTCGGCCGCGACGTGGTGGACTCCATCATCGCCACCCGCAGGGAGAAGGGCGCGTACAAGGACTTCTCCGACTACCTGGACAAGATCGACACGCTGCCGTGCTCGAAGCGCGTCACCGAGTCACTGATCAAGGGCGGCGCCTTCGACTCGATGGGCCACCCGCGCAAGGGCCTCGCCCTCATCCACGAGGACGCGGTCGACGCGGTGCTGCCGACGAAGAAGGCCGCCGACAAGGGGCAGTTCGACCTGTTCGCCGGTTTCGGCGGCGGCGACGAGGACGAGGAGGTCAACGTCTTCCAGATGCCGATCCCCGAGGAGAACTGGGAGCGCAAGCACGAACTGGCCCTGGAGCGCGAGATGCTGGGCCTGTACGTCTCGGGCCACCCGCTCGACGGTTTCGAGGAGTCGCTGGCGCAGCAGACGGATACCGCCATCACGACGATCGTCGGCGGCGAAGTGCCGCACAACTCCAACGTCGTCATCGGCGGCATCATCTCCAGCGTCGACCGGCGCGTGAACAAGGACGGCCTGCCCTGGGCCATCATCGGCCTGGAAGATCACAACGGCGCCTCCGTCGAGGTGCTCGCGTTCCCGCGGACCTACGCGATGGTGTCGACCATGGTCGCCGAGGATGCGATCGTGCTGGTCAACGCGCGCGTTCAGTACCGCGACGACCGACTGTCCATCGTCTGCGACGACCTGAAGGTGCCGGACCTGGGCCTGAACGGTTCGGGCAGCCCGATTCGCCTGACCATGCGCACCGACCAGTGCACCCCGGACAACATCACGAAGCTCAAGCAGGTGCTGTTGGCCAACAAGGGCGACTCGGACGTGTACCTCAACCTCGTCGAGGGCAACAACTCGACGCTGATGGTCCTCGGCGACCACCTGCGCGTGGAGAAGGGCCCGAGCCTCTTCGGCGACCTGAAGGCCACCTTGGGCACGGGGATCCTCGGCTAGAGCCAGCCGTAGTCGTCCGCCGAGATGAACCCGGTGGCGCCCAGTTCGTTGTGGGTGAAGGTCATGCGGGCCGGATCGGTGACGTCGTAGGTGACGCCGGCGACGTCGACGGTGCCGCTGTCGGCGTCCTCGAGATTCAACGTCGACAGGTCGACGCCGCCGGGGAGGAGGGCCGTCGTCTGGTTGCGGATGTCGAACATGACGGCGTACGCGCCGGCATCCCCTTCTGCCCCCTCCTGCCCTTCCGGCGCTTCGGGCACCCACGGTCCGGGGCCCACGCAGAACACGGCGGACGGGCCGCCCGACCAGCAGGTGTATCCGGCGCCGTCGACGGTGAAGTTCACGCCCTCGACTTCCTGCGCGGCCTCCCCGTTGTCTCCGGCGGTGGCGGCGTCCGAGGCCGCCTCATCGGCGCTTTCGGTGTCGCCGCACGCGGCGAGGCCCAGGGTCAGTGCGGTCAACGCCGACAGTGCGGCGGTGGGGAGGACGCGGAGTCGATTTCGCATTCCGCAATCCTAGCCCCCGCCACCCGTCACCTGCCCGGGCGGCGGTCCTTGCCGACCATCCAGACGACGACGTCGAAAATGCGGATGGCGCTGGTTTCGGCGGGGGCGTTCGATGAGTCCCGGATGGCCCCCAAGCGGGCGTGCAGGTCGTTCGTGCGCAGGTGCTCGCGCAGGCGGATCCAGAACTTCCCGTCGGCCGGGTGGTTCAGGGTCTGCACGACCACGGAATCGATGATGGGGATGAGGCGCGGACGTTTGCGGGCCATCAGTTTCGAGGCGGTCACCCAGCCGATGCCGGGTGCGCTGAGCAGGGTGCTCCGGAGCTTCTCCGCCGTCGCGAGCACGTCGTCGCCCGCGTCCTTGAGGTCGAGGTCGGCGGGCAACGCCGCCAGCAGCGGTTCGGCCCGGGCCATCACCTCCGGTTTGTGCTCGCCGAGGAGCGTAAGGATGGAATGACGCTTCAACGCCGCGCTGACCAGGCCCATCGCCAGCAGGTCGGTGCAGGTGAACCGGTCCCGGTTGTTCCCCCGATCCCCGCCGCCGCCCAGCACGTCGAAGTGCGACCCCGAGTAGCCGACGTGGCCGCCATCGGCGGCGTAATAGGCGTCGACCAGGGCGACGGCGGCGTCGTGGTTGCCGGGGCGCAGCTCGTCGGGAAGCGTCCAGTCCAGCAGGCCCGGGTCGGGGGAGTGCGCGGCGGAATGGTTCATCCCCCAAATCTATCCGCGCGCCCGATTCTCCGCCGCCGGCACCGCCCGTCCCACCCTTTGAACCCTCCGTTCCATGCGGCGACACGTGGCGGAGTAGCATGTATGCCCATGACCTCCACTCCAGCCACGTCCACCGACACGACCCGCCGCCTCGTCCACGCGGCGGACATCCAGGCCGCCCAGGCCAGGATTTCGTCGGTGATTGCGGCGACGCCGCTGCAGTTCTGCCCGCGGCTGAGCGAGAAGACGGGGGCGAAGATTTTCCTCAAGCGCGAGGATCTGCAGGACGTCCGCTCCTACAAGATCCGCGGCGCCTACAACGCGATGGTGCAGCTGACCGACGAGGAGCGTGCGGCGGGCGTCGTCGCGGCGTCGGCCGGCAACCATGCGCAGGGCGTGGCGTACGCGTGCCGCACCCTCGGCATCAAGGGCCGCATCTACGTGCCCAACCAGACGCCGAAGCAGAAGCGCGACCGCATCGCGTACCACGGCCGCGACGCCATCGAGATCATCGTCACCGGGGACAGCTTCGACGAGGCCGCCTCCGCCGCGCGCGCCGACGCACAGTCGACCGGCGCGACGGTCATCGAGCCGTTCGACTCCTTCAACACCATCGTCGGCCAGGGCACGGTCGCCGCGGAGATCATGGCGCAGCTGTCGGGGCAGGGGCTCACCGCGGATTCGGTGTGCGTCCCGGTCGGCGGCGGTGGCCTGCTCGCGGGCGTGGCCAGCTACTTCGCGGACATGTCGCCCCGGACCGCGATGATCGCCGTCGAGCCGTCGGGCGCGGCCTGCCTCACCGCGGCGATGGCCGCCGACGAGCCGGTGGAGCTGCCGGAGGTCGATCCCTTCGTCGACGGCGCCGCGGTGAAGAAGCTCGGCGACCTGACGTACCACATCATCGACCGCAACCGGTCGCGCATCCACACGGTCATCGCCCCGGAGGGCGCGGTCTGCGTGGCGCAGCTGGACCTGTACCAGAACGAGGGCATCATCGCGGAGCCGGCCGGCGCGCTGTCCGTCGCCGCGCTGGACCAGCTGAACATCCGTCCCGGCGAGGTCGTGGTGTGCATCGTCTCCGGCGGCAACAACGACGTCCTGCGCTACGCGGAGATCATGGAGCGGTCGCTGGTGTACCGCGGCCTGAAGCACTACTTCCTGGTCAACTTCCCGCAGAAGCCCGGCCAGCTGCGCATGTTCCTCAACGAGGTGCTTGGCCCGGACGACGACATCGCCCTCTTCGAGTACCTCAAGCGCAACAACCGCGAGACCGGCGCCGCGCTGGTGGGCATCGAGCTGCGCAACGCCACCGACCTGGAGTCGCTGCAGGAGCGCATGGACGCGTCCCCGCTGGATTGCCGCCGCCTGATGCCGGGCACCCCGGAGTACGACTTCCTCACGTAACCCCTGTTACGATTTTCGGGCACGTTTCAAAAGACTGGCCCCGCGGTGACCGCGCCGCGGGGTCGGCCTGACGAAGACCCCTGCCCTCCAAGGCGGGAGGACGGTGATCCGGCGACGCCCGGGTGAATGCCGGGGAGGACCCCGGCTGCCGTGCCCCCGGCAGGTGATGGTCCGCCAGCGCCAGTGGAGAGAAAGGGGTCTTTTCGTGCGCGACAACGCTTCCGGTCACTCGCTTTCCGACGCCCCCGTCCGTTCGTACCCCCGCCGGTGGTGGGGTGTGGCGGTGCTGGCGCTGGCGGTGATCATCCTCGCAATCGACATGACGGTGCTGAACTTCGCGCTGCCGGCGATTTCGCGGGACCTGGATCCCTCGGGCACGCAGATGCTGTGGATCGTCGACATTTACGCGTTCGTCATCGCGACGCTGCTGATCACGATGGGCACCTTGGGCGACCGCATCGGCCGCCGCCGCCTGTTGCTGTGGGGCATCGCGGGCTTCGGTGCGGCGTCGCTGGTGGCGGCGTATTCGGTCAGCCCGATGATGCTCATCGTCGCCCGTGCGCTGCAGGGCGTGGCGGGCGCGACGCTGATGCCGTCGACCCTGTCGCTGATCAAGGCGATGTTCCCGGACAAGAACGAGCTGCCGCGGGCCATCGCGGTGTGGATTTCCTGCTATTCCGTCGGCGCCATCATCGGCCCGGTCCTCGGCGGCTGGCTGCTGGAGCACTTCCATTGGGGTTCGGTGTTCATCATCAACATCCCGGTGGCGGTGGCGGTGATCGTCGGCGGGCTGCTGATCCTGCCGGAGTCGAAGTCGGCCGCGCCGGGCAGGTTCGACGTGCTGGGCGCGGTGCTGTCGATGGTGGCCCTGTTCGGCGTCGTCGGTGCGCTGAAGGCGGCCACCGCGGGCCTGCCGTGGTGGGCGCCGGCGCTGCTGGCGACCGTGGCCCTGCTCGCGGCGGGCGCGCTGGTGTCGCACCTGAACAACACGCCGCACCCGCTGGTCGACGTGCGCCTGCTGCGCGACCGCGCCTACGCGACGGCCGTCGTGGTCAACGCGGTGTCGTCCTTCCTGCTCGTCGGCGCGATGTTCTACCTCACCCAGTACCTGCAGGTGGTGCTGGGCATCAGCCCGGTCAACGCGGGCCTGCTGCTGGTGCCGGGCATGGTGGCCTCCATGGCGGCGACGATGATCACGGGCGAGCTCGTCGGCAAGCTGTCGGCGCGCCCGCTGCTGCTCGTGGCCATCACGCTGGCGGCGGCCGGCCTGGCCATGCACGTGGTGGAGGCGTCCGGCGTGTGGCCGGCGATTTCCTCCGGCACGGGCGCGGCGGTGTGGTTCGGCGCCTCGTTCATGGTGCTGGGCGTGGGCGCGGGGATGATTGACCCGGTCACGAACACCATCATCCTGGGTTCGGCGCCGCCGGAGCAGTCCGGTGCGGCGTCGGCCCTGTCCGAGACCGGGTACGAGCTGGGCGGCGCGTTCGGCGCGGCGGTCCTCGGCGCGGTGCTGGTCGGCTCCTACTCCCGCGACCTGGCGGCCGTGGAGCTGCCCATCGACGATGCGCAGGCCGCGGAGCTGTCCGACAACGTCAACTCCGCGCACGTACTCGCGGAGTCGCTTCCCGACGACGTCGCGGCCGCGGTCATCGACGTCGCCGACCGGGCCTTCACCACCGGAATGGGGTGGGCGGCCGCGGTGGCGGTGCTCACGTGCGTGGTCACCGCCGTGGTCGTGCGGCTCGCCCTGCCCGATTCCCTGGCCAATCCCGGGGAGCCCGCGGATGCCCATGGCGGCATCGCGGGGGACCACCGTTAGAATGGGGCCCGTTCTCCGGCCACCGCCGTTTCAGCCCGTTACCCACGGGCTTTAATTGACGGTTCCCTTCAAATCGGGGCGGGCCGGCCGTCGATCGAGGAGAGTGTGAATCCCACATGGCCGATGCGCCGCATGACCTCAATCCGCTCCGCGCCTGGTTGGCCGCGGCCGACGCAGACATGCGGGGGCGGTTGGCGGAATTGGGCTCCGGCCCGGGGGCGGGGGAGGCCGCGGAGCCCCTCGTCGCGTGGTCCGGCATCCGGATGGACGAGGTGGAGCGCATCGACGGTTTCCTCGGCGCGCTGTTCGCCGCGGACCCGGACGCCGCGCCGCGGGTCGTGGACTCCTACCCGGCCGTGGTGCTCGCCTCGCTGGTGGGCCGCGCGGCCCGCGTCGCCGCTTCCGCGGACCTGTGGACCGAGTGGCCCGCGGGCCTGCAGCTTGACCCGGAGGGCCCGGGCGTTCCGGCGCTGATCGCGCACGTGATCGAGCGCATCCCGGAAATCCTCGCCGAGTTCGGCCTGCCGGACATCGCGCTGCTCGACGGCGCCCCGGCGGAGCCGGGCACCCCCGAGGATTCCGCCCGCCTGATGATGCTCCACGCCGGCGTCCAGCAGTCCGTCATGCCGCTGCTCATCGAGCGCATCGAGGCCGAGGCGGGCCTGGGCGCCGCCGCCGGCGCCTCCCCGAGCGACCTCGTGCAGGCTCTTCGCCCCGTGCGGGAGCGTGCCGACGCCATGGTGTCCGGCTTCGCCGCCGACCTCGGCGAGGACGTGCCCCGGGCATTGCGCATCCTGGCACAGTCCGCCCCGCGCCGGGCGTCCGCGCTGGTCCAGTCGACGCTGGGCTTCGTCACGGCGACCGCCGCGGATCCGGCGAACTGGGAGTCCCGCGAGGACCTGGGCCCGGTGGAGACCGGCCTGCCCCCGATTCTCCTGGACGCCGCCCGCGAGGAGCTGCGCGCCCGGCCGGCGGGGACGCCGGCCCGTCGGGAAGCGGTGGGCATCGTGGCCACCACCGGCCGCCCCCAGCTGTACTTCGACGAGCACGAGGGCCGGGTGTGCGTGCAGCTGCCCACCCCGGTCAATCCCGCGGGCCGGGAGTGGCTGGTCACCTTCGGCGGCACGGTCGCGGCGACCCCGGCCGTCGCGTTGGGTGATGCGGCGGGCCGTCCCCTCGTGCCGGTCACCGAGGCCGTGCGCGAGGTGCTGGTCGAGCTCGGCGAGGGCGCGCATTGGCGCGTGCCGGCCATCGACACCGCCGACCCGGTGCTCATCTTCGGCGCCGACGGCCAGTCCGTCACCGACAAGGTGTCCCTGCACTCGACGTCCGTCCACGTGGTGTACCCGAAGGACGCGCGCCTGGTCGACCCGCTGACCGGCGAGGACGTGCCGCTGCTGGCCGAGCCCCGCGATTCCGAGTGGGAGCTGTGGCAGGTGGCGCAGGCCGACCTGCGCGACGTCCACGCGCTGAAGGTTGTCCGCCCGGGCGTGGCCGGCGAGGTCCGGTCGGCGTCGCCGGTGCGGCGCCCGCGGGTTTCCGTGCCCCATGCGCGCCTCGACGGCG
>DUOR01000203.1 GCA_012838715.1 Actinomycetales bacterium | reverse complement strand
GCCCGCGCGGCGGCCCGCGACATGGTCATGTTCATGCAGCGGCCCGGCGGGCAGTCCCAGTTCTCGGCGGCGCTGGACACTCCCCCGGGCGCCAACCGCGTCCTCCGCGACCTGATGGACGTGGTCAAAGCCGACCCCGCCGCGGAACACACGGTGACGACGATGGCCGCCGCGGCGAACGCCAGCACCCGGCACCTGGGGCGGCTGTTCCGCTCCGAACTCGGGACCACGCCGGCCCGGTGGGTGGAACGCATCCGCCTCGACCGCGCCCGGCAACTCATCCTCGAGGGCCTGCCGGTGACCCGGGCCGCCGAGCTGTCGGGCTTCGGCAGCGACGAAACCCTGCGCCGCGCCTTCTCCCGGCACCTGAACACCACCCCGACGGAGTACCGGGCCCGATTCGCGACGGCGCTGCCGTAGCGGGAGCGGGTCGCGGGGGGCTGGGGTTGGGCGCGGGGGCGGGGGGCTCGGCGGACACGACGAAGGACCCACCGCCCGTGGCCTCGCCCGCGCCGGAAAGTCCGGGCACGACAAAGGCCCCCGGCGTAATGCCGGGGGCCTTCGTTCACGTGGTAGCGGGGGCAGGATTCGAACCTACGACCTCTGGGTTATGAGCCCAGCGAGCTACCGAGCTGCTCCACCCCGCGTCGACTGCTTGCACACCATAACATGAACGCTTACGAATTCATAATCACGCTGTCTGCAGCGGGTGCCGACCCTGTGCCTTTGTGGTATTCACCAACCCGGCGGGCCAACGAGATGTAACAGTATCAGCCACCCCCAAGGAAAGACCAATCCCCTGGTCAACCAGGTTTCTGGTCGACCAGGGGATGGCTTTGCGCGCTCGCCCCAACTACTGGCCGTTGGCGCGCTGGTAATCGGCGGCGGCGCGGTCCAGGTCGGCGAGGGCCTGGCCCTGGGCGGCGTAGTCGCCGCTGGCCTGGGCGGCCTGCAGACGGTCGAGGGCGTCGGCGATGCGCTCGGCCGCCGCGTCGCGGGCCGCGACGTCGACTTCACGTTCGCCCCCGGCGGCGCCGGCATCGTCGTCGCCGGTGGTCGCCTCCTGGGTGTCGGCGTCCTCGTCGTCGGCGTCGCCGTTGACGGTCGGGGCGTCCTCCTCGCCGCGTTCCCGGGCGACCTGCGTCGCGTCGATGCCCACCTGGCTCAGCGCCTCGGACACCGTCGGCGCGTAGCCGACCTCACCCCGGTAGGACACCAGGATGCGCAGCAGCTTCGGGAACGCCGTCTCCTGGCCCTGGCGCTGCGTGTACACGGGCTCGACGTAGAGGATTTCGCCGTCACCCACCGGCAAGGTCAGCAGGTTGCCGTTGGTCACCACGTTGGTGCCCTCCAACAGCGTCCGGTCCTGCGCGACCTCATCGGCGGACATCATCGTGTCCTGCGCCTGCTTCGGGCCCATCGTCTGGGTGTTCGTCGGCAAGGCGCGGATGGTGATCCGCCCGTACGTCTCCGGGTCCGAGGACACGGACATGTGGGCGGACAGGAACTCACGGTCCAGGCCACGGAACGCGGAAATCAGCTGGAAGCTGGGCTCCCCCGTCTCCGGGTCGGCGGCCACCACATAGTACGGCGGCTGCGACAGGCCCTGCTCCTCCGGCGCGGTCGGGTCACTCGGCACCGACCAGAAGGCGTCGTTGGTGAAGAAGATGCCCGGGTCCGACACGTGGTAGCGGGCCATCAGCTCACGCTGCACCTTGAACAGATCCTCCGGGTACCGCAGGTGCTGCATCAGCTCGTCGGAAATCTCCGACTTGTCCTGCACGACGCCCGGGAACACCCCGCGCCACGCCTGCAGCACCGGGTCCTCCTCGTCGAACTCGTACAGCTCCACGGTGCCGTCGTACGCGTCGACCGTCGCCTTCACCGAGTTGCGGATGTAGCTGACCTCACGGTTCGGCAGCTGCGCCGGCGTCCCGTCGGGGTTCAGGGAGTCCTGCGTCGCCTCCTGGAGGCTGGTGCGCTCCGAGTACGGCATCGACGCCAGGGTGGTGTACCCGTCGACGACCCACTTGATGCGGCCGTCGATGACGGCCGGGTAGGTGCGGGAGTCGGTGGTCAGCCACGGGGCGACGCGGTGCACGCGCTCGCGCGGGTCGCGCTCGTAGATGATGCGGGTGTCGTCGCCGATGCGATCCGACAGCAGGATGTTCATCTCGCCGTAGCGGGTGGCGAACAGGGCACGGTTGAGGAAGCCACCCACACGGACGCCGCCCTCACCGTCATAAGTGAAGTTCTCGCCGTCGGAATCGTACTCGTAGTCGACGCCGTCGCCGGAACCGCCGACGATGGCGTAATCCGCGTCGGAGTCGGCGATGACCGGGCCGTAGTAGATGCGCGGCTGCTCGAGGTTCAGGTTCATCCCGTTCGGGTCCTCCGACTCGAACAGGTCGGCCACCGTGTACAGCGGGTAACCGCCACGGGCCGACCCCGCCTCGGTGGCGACCTCGTCCACGCGGTTCGCCGGCGCGGCCACGAAACCGTTGCCGTGCGTGTACACCGTGTGGCGGTTGATCCAGTCCTGCTGGTTGCCCTGCAGGGTCTGCGGATTCATCTCGCGGGCGGCGACGACGAAGTCCTGCATCTCGCCGTCGACCTCGTAACGGTCGATGGACAGCGACGACGGGAAGCCGTAGAAGTTCTTCAGCTGACGCTGCTGCGTGAACGTCGGCGGCAGCACCTCCGGGTCGAGGATGCGGATGTTCGAGAGCGTGTTGGTGTCGCGGGCGATGGACTCGGCGCCCTCCTCCTGGGAGTTGGCGTCCTCCTCTTCCTCACCGGGGACGCCCCAGTTGCGCTCGATGGTCACCTGCTCGTCGGTAAGCCCGTAGTGGTACCGCGTCGACTCGATGTTGCGCTCGATGTAGTCCCGCTCCTTGGCGGCGCGGTTCGGCGACACGGAGAACTGCTCGACGACGAGCGGCCAGGCGACGCCGATGATGCCGGCGGACACGAGCATCAGCACCGTCGCCATCGCGGGGATGGCCAGGTTGCGCAGGAAAATCGCGGCGAAGAACGCGGCGGCCACCACGATGGAGATGACCAGCAGCACGATCTTCGCGGGCAGCAGCGCATTGATGTCGGTGTAGGAACCGCCGGTGAACGTCTGCTGGCGGTTGCCCAGCATGTCGTAGCGGTCCAGCCAGTAGGCGGCGGCCTTCAGCAGCATGAAAACGCCGGCCCACGTGGCCAACTGGGCGCGGGCGGCGCCGGACACGCGGGTCTTGTCGCCCGTCGTCGGATTGCCCGCGCGGATGCCGCCGAGCAGGTAGTGCGTCAGCAGCGACAGCAGGAACGCGACGATGACCGCCAGAATCGCGGTATCGGCGAGGAAACGCCAGAACGGCAGATCGAAGGCGTAGAACCCGAGGTCCTTGCCGAACTGCGGATCCGTCTGGCCGAAATCACCGCCGTTGAGGAACATCTGCACGGTCCGCCACGCACCCTGGCCGATGAGCCCCGCGAACAGGCCGAACAGCACCGGCACACCGATGAGCACCGTCTTGCGGCCACCCTCGACGAGCTTGCGGTACACGGCCTGCGGGCTCTGCGGATCGACGTTCAGCGGCTCATCGGGGCGATGCCGGTACGCCAACCACAGGGACAGGAAAACGATGCCGCCGACGACGAGGCCGACGAGCAGGAACAACACGACCCTGGTCACCCACGCGGTGGTGAAAACGGACCGGTACCCCACCTCCCCGAACCATTTGAAGTCGACGACGACATTCACGAGAACTGGAATGAACAGGGCGAGGAGGGCGAGAATCATCACGATGGCGATGAGCCACTGTGGTCTCTGCATCCCGCGGCCCGTCCGGATCGGGCGTGTGGACAAGGGGTCTCCTAGTCGGGGGGTTGCGGATCACAAGCAATTGCGAGGTCTTCCCCTACTGTAAAGAAAAAGTCCCCCCAGTTTGTTCCCGGCCCCGGCTGATCCCTCAGGGCGATCCCTGCGGGCGATCACCCGGGTGCCCTGGGTGAACCCGGCGGGCGCACCCGGCCGTCCCGGGCGGGCACCCCAAGGTGGGCGCGCCCGTTCCGCCAAGCCGTCCACGAACCCGTATCAGAGAACCCGTATAAGAAAGGCCACGTCGCATGTCCGGTGGGTTGCCGCAAGGCTCCGATTTCTCCCAGCAGGCCCTCAACCGTTCGGTCCGCGAGGCCGTCGACTTCGTCCACGCGGAGGGTTGGGACGCGTCGCCGACCTTGTTCGCCCTGGTCCCCACCGAGCTGGTCGCCGATGCCCTCGACCCGGAGCTGCTCGACGAGTCGCCGCTGACCCTCGTCGTGCAGGAGGAGCTTCCCGACGGCATCGAGGGCGGCTCCCCCGAACTCGGCGACTTCATCGCGCGCACGTCCTGGCCGACGGGCGTCGTCGGCGCGGTGCTGGCCCAGGAGATTCTGGTCGTCAGCCCCGACGACGCCGATTCCATCGAGGGCCTGAGCCTCGAGGAACTCCGCGCCGGCGCGGGTGGCGCGGGGGCGGGCGCCGCGCGGCAGGCCCGGCTGTTCACGGGTGTGCTTGACGACGGCCCGGAGCTCACCCTCATCCAGCCCCGCCCCACCGAACGCGAACTGGAGGAACGGGGCCCCTTCGCCGAGGACGACGTGGACCTGAAGTCCGGTGACGGCCTCGCCGACGGCGTCGTCGCCGCGCTCCGCTCCACGTTCCTCGCCGTCGAGGGCTGACGGCCGGGGCCGGACCCATTCGCGGGCCGCGTCCGAATCCCCGGCCGCATCCGAATCCCGGGATCCCCTTCCGCGGTGGCCGCGCTGTCAAAAGCGACCGCGACCAGCAGAGGTTGACTTCACCCAACAAAAACTGTTGTATAACGTGGAGATAACGACGCCGTGTCGCAGCGCCCCGGGGAACGCACCCCGGGGCACCCGGGAAGCGAACCCGGGATACCCGGCAAACGAGCCGGGTGCCGCAATCATGGCGTCGGAAAGCATTTGGAAGCACCACCGCCGACCGCAAAGGGACACCATGAAGTTCTCCATGAGCCGCCGTATCCTGGCCACCACCGCCGCCGTCATCACCGCCGGCGGCGCCCTCATCGCGGGCAACACCGTGAACGCCAACCCCAACGGCGAATACGTGGCCTTCGGCGACTCCTTCGTGGCCAACCCCGGCGCCACCGACGAGGCCAACGGCACCGGCCGCCCCGGCCACGTCTGCCCGGTGTCCACCACCAACGTCGGCTTCAACGTCGCTCACCAGCTGGGCATGCAGCTCCACGACTACACCTGCAACGGCACCGTCGCCTACGTGCCCACCACCCCGAAGACCCTCGCCGGCTACGTCGACACCGCCATCCAGAACGGCCACGTCAACGGCAACACCAAGCTGATCACCGTCGCCATCGGCGCCAACGACGCCATGCAGGCGTTCTGGGCCCCCAACGAAATCCAGAACGACATGTTCCACCAGTCGGTCACCGACTCGATCAATCGCCTGAAGGAGCACGCCCCCAACGCCCGCGTCATGGTCATCGGCCTGCCCGAGATCGCCTCGCGCGACGGCGAGAACTACATGTGCCCCGCCAACGTCTTCGGCAACGCCCCGCGCGTGCCCGCCGCCCCGGTGCGCGTCCTCGAGGAGAACCTGCAGGCCCGCCAGTTCGGCGTCGCCCAGGCCACGGGCTCGACGTTCATCAACATGAAGGACGTCTCCAACGTCGACGCCGCCATGTGCGGCCCGGATGGCGAGCGCCACATGTCCGCGTTCCTCGACTCCGACACCGCCAACTACAACATGCCGAACCACCTCACCCACGAGGGTTCCCGCGTCGTCGCGACCCAGGTCGCCAACGCCTACCGCGGCTAGTTCGCGCCGCCGGTCCGGCGTGACCGGCTGGATCGGCGCACGTCGCTGAGTGTTCCGGCTTTCCCGGCTCGCCCTTCACGGGCGGGCCGGGTTTTTGCTTTGCGACGCCCGCCGGCAGTCGGGTTTCGTGCCATAGAGATGCCAACGCGGCGTCGACAACCGCGTTTCCCCAGGTCGCGAAAATCAGTGGCACCCATATGGCACGAACCGCTGCAAGATGCGGGGCGCGGCGGACGATGTGGGGGCCGTATCGTCGTAAAGCATGACGGACGCGCACGAAGACCATGCCGGCAAGACCGCGGCGGAAACGTGGACGATGTACGACGCCGACCGCATCCCCACCGGCGCGACCATGCGGCGCGGCGATGATTTTCGGCCCGGCGAGCTGCATCTGGTGGTGCACGTGTGCATTTTCGACGCGGCCGGGCGGATGCTGATCCAGCGGCGCACCGACGACAAGGTCGGCTGGCCGGAGATGTGGGACGTCACCGTCGGCGGCAGCGTCACCGCCGGCGAATCCAGCGCGAGCGGGGCGGAGCGCGAGGTGCTCGAAGAGCTGGGGATCCGGCTCGATCTGACCGGTCGCCGCCCGAATTTCACGTTCAACTTCCGGCACGGCTTCGACGACTTTTACCTGCTGAAGGCGGGTGACGTGCCCCCGATGGAGCTCGCGGACCTGGCGATCCCCAACGCCGAGGTCGCCGACGCCCGCTGGGCCACCCGTGACGAGATCCACGCGCTGCACGCCGCCGGCGAATTCATCCCCTACCGGCCCACGGCGATCGACTTCATCTTCGACATGGTCGGCCGCGCCGACATCCTCGACCTTGCTGACCAGGGCGGGCGCCCGGGGACGGACGCGGCGGATTTCGG
>DUOR01000202.1 GCA_012838715.1 Actinomycetales bacterium | reverse complement strand
GGCGATGCGCCGCGCCCGCCGCCGCGCCACGGCGGCATGGGTGGCCTGCTGGGCGGAATCCGAATCGAGAAGCCACCCCGCCGGCAGCTTCCCCCGCACCGAACGGCGGGCCTTCTCCAACTCGACCACCGGCCGCGCCATGTCCCCCACCGACTCCCGGAGGCGGGACAGGTCGCCGAGGAGGGAGGCGTCGGAAAGCTCGAGGTCCGCGGCCGCCCCGGCGAGCGACGGCTCGGCGAGGAAGCGGCGGACCTCATCGGCGGACAGGCTCACCCGGCGGCCCCGTCGGCCCCCGCGGCCTTCGCTGCCCCGGCGGCCTTCGCTGCCTTGGCGGCGGCCTTCTCGCGGAGGTGGCCCATGTGGGTGGCGACGGCGAAGTACTCGTCCATGAACGTCTCGCCGAAGAAGTCGTCGCTGGTGCGGCGGACCTCGGTGACGTCGGCGGCGGCGAGGACGTCGGCGACGGTCTCGTACGGCAGGAGGCGCTTGATCTGCGCCCACGTCGGCGGCATGAGGCCGACCTTGCCGTCGCGCCAGCCGTCCAGCAGCGTCATCGGGCGGAACCAGCCGGTCGACGACGCCTCGGAGGTGTCGCCGTCGGCGATCTGGCCCTCGGGCTGCGCGGCGACGAAGAAGAAGGTGTCGAAACGCACGGGGAAGGACTCCGGGGTCACCCAGTTGCCCCACGGGCGCACCAGATCCGAACGGACGCCCAGGTTCTCGTCGTGCATGAAATCGGAGAACGCCAGCTCCTTCGACTCCAGGGCCTTCCGCTGCGCGTGGTAGTTGGAGGAATCGGCGACCGGGCGGCCGTCGGCGTCCTCCGCCAGCAGCGTGCCCGTCTCCTCGAAGGTCTCGCGCACCGCGGCGCACACCAGCGCCCGCGCCGTCGCCGGCGTGACGTGGAACTTCTCCGCCCACCACTCCGGGGAATGCCCCGACCACCGCAGCGTCGGACTGTCGTGCCCGTCGCCGTCGACGTCGCCGGGAAAATCGCGGGCGTCCACCCCGCCGCCGGGGAACACGGTCATGTTCGCGGCGAACTTCATCGTGCTGACCCGCTCCTGCACGTACAGCTCGATGCCGTGCACGGAATCGCGCATCAGCAGCACCGTCGATGCCAGGCGCGGGGTCGCGGGGGTCTTCTGCTCCGTCATGTCGTCGGCTCCTTCGCCCGCGAGGAGGCGCGGGCCGGGGTCGGGGGCCCGAACGGGCCCGGTGGGGTCAAACCCCGATTATCCGTTCTTCCTGCGGTGCGCGCCCGCGGGCCGGGCCCGGCGCGCGAAGAAGCGGCCGTCGATGCGGTCCACGCGGATGGACTGGTGGAACGCCTCGGACAGGTTCTCGCTGGTCAGCACGTCGTCGATGAGCCCCTGGGCGACGACGCCGCCGTCGTCGAGCAGCATCGCGTGGGTGAACCCGAAGGGGATCTCCTCCACGTGGTGCGTGATCATCACGATGGCCGGCGCATCCGGGTCGAGCGCCAGCTCCCCCAGGTAACCGACGAGGTCCTCGCGGCCGCCGAGGTCCAGGCCCGCGCCCGGCTCGTCGAGCAGCAGGAGCTCCGGGTTGACCATCAGCGCGCGGGAAATGAGGACGCGCTTGCGCTCGCCCTCCGACAGCGTCCCCCAGGTGCGGTTGGCCAGGTGCTCGGCGCCCATCTTCTCCAGGATGTCCGCCGCCTGGTTGAAGTCCATCTCCTCGTACGTCTCGCGCCACCGGCCCAGCACCGAGTACGACGCCGAGATGACCAGGTCCGCAACCTTCTCGTTCTCGGGGATGCGGTGCGCCAGCGCCGACGACGTCAGGCCGATCATGGTGCGCAGGTCGCGCATGTCGGTGCGCCCCAGCTGCTCGCCCATCACGAACGCCCGGCCGCCGGAGGGGAACTCCTCCGCCGCGGCGATGCGCATCAGGGAGGTCTTGCCCGCCCCGTTCGGCCCCAGAATCACCCAGCGCTCGTCCAACTCGACCTGCCAGTCCACCGGCCCGATCAGCGTGCGCCCACCCCGTTTCAGGGAGACCCCGCGGAAGTCGAGCAGCAGATCCTCGTTGAAATCCTCGTCGAGGGAATCGTCGAATGCGTCGTCAATGTCAGCCACGCCCCCATCGTGCCCCAAACCTCCGCCGAAGTGCGCCATGACCCGCCCGGCCCGCCCCGCGGCGGGTGCGCGCGGGGCCGCCCGGGAGCCGCTTCACGACGTCGGAAAGCAACGTCAACGGCGCCCGAAAGCACACCCGCGCACGGCGCACCACGGTGGGTATCGGGGTTGGTTTCGTCCCGTGTGGGAAATGGCGCCCTCAACTACTGTGAATGGGGTAGCCGATGGGGCGGCCGGTCGAACAGGCGGGGCGCCCGTCGGGCGGCGTTTTTCAACGCAGCGAACCACGGAAACGAACGAAGCAGACATGGCCCAGAACCGCCGCACCACGCGCGCGGCGGCCGGCGTGAAGGAGACACAAAGGTGACCGGACGACTCGGAATCGACGATGTACGACCCCAGGTGGACGGCGGCGCAACGCCCTCCAAGGCCGTGGCCGGTGAAGTCGTTCCCGTTTTCGCCGTGGTCTGGCGCGAAGGGCACGACGCACTCAACGCGACGCTGAACGTCAAGGGCCCGAAGGAGTCGTCCTTCGCCGCCCGCACCCAGCGCATCCCCATGCGCTTCAGCGACCACGACCCCAACCAGGTCAACGCGACCTTCGTGCCCGACGTCCCCGGCCTGTGGACCTTCCGCGTCGACGCCTGGTCCGACCCCATGGCCACCTGGCGCAACGCCGTGACCAAGAAGATGGAGGCCGGCCAGTCCGCCGAGGAAATGGCCAACGACCTCGAAATCGGCGCCCGCCTCTTCGACCGCGCCGCCACCGGCGCCGCCACCGTCTACCGCTCGCACCTCCGCGGCGTCGCCGCCTCCCTGCGCTCCGACTCCGAGCTGCGCGCCCGCGTCGCCCCCGCGCTTTCCGACGAAACCCGCGGCATCCTCGAACTGCACCCGCTCCGCGAACTGCTGACCCGCGGCAAGACCCGCAAGGTCCTCGTCGACCGCCGCGGCGCCCTGTTCGGCTCCTGGTACGAGTTCTTCCCCCGCTCCAACGGCGGCTTCGACGACGACGGCAACCTGCTGCACGGCACCTTCGCCACCTCCGTCCCCCAGCTCGACCGCGCCGCCCGCATGGGCTTCGACGTCGTCTACCTGCCGCCCATCCACCCCATCGGCGACATCAACCGCAAGGGCCGCAACAACACCCTCACCCCGGAAGAGGGCGACGTCGGCTCCCCGTGGGCCATCGGCTCCGAGCTCGGCGGCCACGACGCCATCCACCCGGAACTGGGCACCGAGAAGGACTTCAAGACCTTCGTCGCCGAAGCCGAGAAGCGCGGCCTGGAGGTCGCCCTCGACCTCGCCCTGCAGTGCGCCCCCGACCACCCCTGGGCCGCCAGCAACCCCGACTGGTTCACCGTCCTGCCCGACGGCACCATCGCCTACGCCGAGAACCCGCCGAAGAAGTACCAGGACATCTACCCCCTGAACTTCGACAACGACCCCAAGGGCCTCTACGAGGAAGTCCTCCGCGTCGTCCGCTTCTGGGTCAAGCGCGGCGTCAAGGTGTTCCGCGTCGACAACCCGCACACCAAGCCGGGCAACTTCTGGGCGTGGCTCATCGACACCATCCACGAGACCAACCCCGAGGTCATCTTCCTCGCCGAGGCGTTCACCGCCCCCGCCCGCCTCTACGGCCTGGCGAAGGCCGGCTTCAACCAGTCGTACATCTACTTCCCGTGGAAGACGACGAAGAAGGAGCTCACCGAGTTCGGCGAGGAGATCGTCAAGCACACCGACATCGCCCGCCCGTCGCTGTGGGTCAACACCCCCGACATCCTCCACGACTTCCTCGTCCAGGGCGGCCGCGCCGCCTTCCACATCCGCGCCGTGGTGGCGTCCACCATGTCGCCGCTGTGGGGCATGTACTCCGGCTACGAGCTGTTCGAGAACACCCCGGTGAAGGCCGGCTCCGAGGAGTACCTCGACTCCGAGAAGTACCAGCTGCGCCACCGCGACTACGACGCCGCGCTGGAGAACGGCGACTCGATGGAGGGGTTCATCACCATGCTGAACTTCATCCGCCGCGAGCACCCCGCCCTGCAGCAGCTGCGCACCCTCCGCTTCCATGACGTCGGCAACGACAACCTGCTGGCGTACTCCAAGTTCGACCCGCTGACCGGCGACTGCATCCTCGTGGTGGTCAACCTCGACCCGCACAACGCGCAGGAGGGCGTCCTCGACATCGACATGAACGCCATCGGCCGCCGCAGCGTCGACCGCATGGACGTCAAGGACCTCATCACCGGCCGCACCTTCGACTGGGGCAAGTCCAACTTCATCCGCCTGGAGCCGTGGGCCGACGTCGCCCACATCGTCCAGCTCCCCGACGTGCCCGAGGACCTGCGCCGCAAGCTCGCCTGGCGCGAGGTCCCCGACTACGAGGGCTAGGCCACAATCGGGGCCGCTCGGACGGGGGTTGGCCCCGCCCCGGGCGGCCCGTTCCGGCATACGCTGGAGGACGGATCGGCGGGAGCCGGCGAACAGCCGCGCCCAGCCGCCGACCCCGATGCCCCGCACGCCCTTTCACACCTCACGAACACGCTTCACGAACCTCTTCACGAGCCTCTTCACGAGCACCCGGAAAACCTTCTGGAAGGACCACCATGAGCGCCCCCTCCGATCCGCGCCTGACCATCCCGGCCGGTGACATGGATCGTCTCCGCAGCTGCACCCACCACGATCCGCATTCCTTCTACGGCGCCCACGTCATCGAGGGCGACACCGTGATCCGCACCCGCATCTTCGGTGCGACGTCGGTGGTGGCCGCGACCACCCGCGGTGACTACGAGATGGAGGCCGTGGGCGACGACGTGTACGCCGCGCTGATCCCCGGCGGCGACGACTTCGATTACCGCCTGCAGGTGACCTGGGCCGACGGGTCCGTCGAGGAGCGCGCCGACGGCTACCGCTTCCTGCCGACCATCGGCGAGGCGGACCTGCACCTGATCGGCGAGGGCCGCCACGAGCGCCTGTGGGACGTCATGGGCGCCCACCCGGTCACGTACGACACCGACCTGGGCGAGGTTTCCGGCACGTCGTTCACGGTGTGGGCCCCGAACGCGAAGGGCGTCGCCGTCATCGGCGATTTCTGCATGTGGAACGGCGCCCAGTACCCGATGCGCTCCATGGGCGGCGCGGGCGTGTGGGAGGTCTTCATCCCGGGCGTGGGCGTCGGCGAGGTGTACAAGTTCGCCATCACGACGCCGGAGGGGCACCGCCGCGACAAGGCCGACCCGATGGCGTTCGCCACCGAGGTGCCGCCGGCCACGGGTTCGGTGATCAACGAGTCCGAGTACCAGTGGAACGACGACCTGTGGATGGCCAAGCGTTCGACCACCGACTGGCAGACCGAGCCGATCAGCATCTACGAGGTGCACCTGGGTTCGTGGAAGCAGGGCCTGTCGTACGAGGTCATGGCGGAGCAGCTGGTGCGCTACGTCAAGGAGATGGGCTACACGCACGTGGAGTTCATGCCGGTGGCGGAGCACCCGTTCGCCGGTTCCTGGGGCTACCAGGTCACCTCCTACTACGCGCCGACCAGCCGCTTCGGTTCGCCCGACCAGCTGCGTGCGCTGATTGACGCGTTCCACGCTGAGGGCATCGGCGTCATCGTCGACTGGGTCCCGGGCCACTTCCCCAAGGACGACTGGGCACTGGCCCGTTTCGACGGCACCCCCTGCTACGAGCACGCCGACTGGCGCCGCGGCGAGCAGAAGGACTGGGGCACCTACGTCTTCGACTTCGGCCGCAACGAGGTCCGCAACTTCCTGTACGCCAACGCCCTGTACTGGGCGGAGGAGTTCCACATCGACGGCGTGCGCGTCGACGCGGTGGCGTCGATCCTGTACCTCGACTACTCCCGCAAGGAGGGCGAGTGGCTGCCGAACATCTACGGCGGCCGCGAGAACCTCGACGCGGTGCAGTTTCTGCAGGAGTTCAACGCGACGGTGCACAAGCACCACCCGGGTTTCCTCACCATCGCCGAGGAGTCGACCTCGTGGCCGGGCGTCACCGCCCCCACCGAGTACGGCGGGCTGGGCTTCAACTTCAAGTGGAACATGGGCTGGATGAACGACACCCTGGAGTACTTCTCCAAGGATCCGATCCACCGCTCGTACCACCACAACGAAGTGACCTTCGCGATGGTGTACCAGTACTCCGAGAAGTTCATCCTGCCGATTTCGCACGATGAGGTCGTCCACGGCAAGGGTTCCCTGTGGGAGCGCATGCCGGGCGACGACTGGAACCGTGCCGCCGGCATGCGCACGTTCCTGTCGTTCATGTGGGGCCACCCGGGCAAGCAGCTGCTGTTCCAGGGCCAGGATCTGGGCCAGAACCGCGAGTGGGACCACGATGCCTCGGTGGCGTGGGACAACCTCGAGGGCTGGGGCGGCGAATTCCACCGCGGCATCCAGCTGTTGATGAAGGACCTCAACGAGCTGTACCGCGACAACGAGTCGATGTGGACCCGCGACGATCGCCCGGAGGGCTTCGCGTGGATCAACGCCGACGACTCCAACAACTCGGTGCTGTCCTTCGCCCGTTACGGCGACGACGGGTCGGCGATGGTGTGCGTGTACAACCTGTCCGGCATGACGCAGGAGAGCTACCGCATCGGCGTGCCGAAGGCGGGCGCGTGGCGCCAGGTGCTGGGCACCAACGACGAGCGGTACGCCGGCTCCGGTTACGGCGCGAACGGCGTGGTGCAGTCGCAGCCGCAGGGTTGGAACGGCCAGGAGCAGTCGGTGGAGATCGTGGTTCCGTCGAACAGCGCGATCTGGCTGAAGTACGAGGGTTAATCCCCCTCCGGTACCAGGATCGACACCCGCCCCGGGGAGCTGCGGATGAAGGATGGGCGCCGCACCATGGAGCAGCGCATCACCGTGCTGATGGCCAGGATGGCCAGGAGGCACGCGACGATGCGGGCGACGTGGTACGGCGCTTTCCTGTCCCCGGTGATCCTCGTCCTGGGGTTCCTGATGCTCATCGTGGGCATCATCATCCTGCCCACCCCGGCGCCGGGGTGGCTGCTCATTTTCGTGTCGCTGGGGATGCTGTCGCTGGTGTACCCGCCGATGCGCCGCCTGAACATCCGCCTCGCCGCGCTTTACGACGTCTCGGAGTCCTGGTTCCGCCGCCAGCACCTCCTCACCCAGGTTGCCCTCGGCGCGGCGCTGACCATTTCGGTCGCCACCATCATGGCCACCGTGTGGTACTTCATGGCCCCCGGCGATTGGCCGTACACGCGCCAGGCGGCGTGACCGGGCGGAGCTTCCTGGGGAACCCGCCTGCACCGGCCGCGCGTTTTCCTCGCCCGCTGCTTGCCGACGAGGCCCGGTTCCGTTTCCCCGGAATCCGAATAGATGTTCAACGACGGGTGCGGCGCTTGGGGTTGCCGCAGCCAGGGGGCATGATTCGGCAAAATTGGCCGCCTCGAATGCATGTCGCGGATTTCGTCGGAAAGCACCGGATTTCCATGACATTTAGCACTGGCGTACGAACAAGGTGCGGCTTAAATTTGGGGCCATGAGCACAGCAGCCGGATGCGCGACCGACCTCCTCGAGGCCATCGCCGATATTTCGCGTGCGGCCGAGGTGGCCGGCGGCGGCTGGGACCGGTTGTCGCCCGGGCAGCGCGACGATGCGTACCGGGAGCTGGAGCGGGCGCGGAAGAAGTTGGCCGTCGTCGATGCGGAGTATCTGCGGGCCCGGCGCGATGGCTCGCCCATTGCGGATTCTAGGATTCCGGGGGCGTTGGCGCGGTCGCAGCGCATCAGCCGGGCGGAGGCGAGGCGGCGTCGGGCGGCGTTCCGGAGGTTGTCGCCGGGGCATGCGGGCCTCGGGTCGAAGGGCAACGCGGAATACATGCCGTGCCTGCGGCGGAAGGTCGAGGAGGGGGTCGTCGGCGCCGACGCGGTGGAGAAGATCGACAAGGTGCTGCGCGGCTTCCCGGAGAAGATCCACGGGGAGCTGACCCGCGTCGCCGACCCGCATATCGCGGAGCTGGTCGAACATGTGGATGTGGACGACCTGGACCAGCTGGCGCCAATGCTGCGCGCGCTGTTCGGCATCGACGACCCGTACACCGACGCCGACCGGAAGAGGGCCCGCGGAGTGCGGGTCGGGGCGCAGGAGCATGACGGGATGAGTCGGATTACGGGTCGGCTCACGCCGCATCTGGCGGCGTTGATCAAGCGTCTGGCGGCGGACCATGCCGGCCCCGGTGATTTGCTGGCCGAGGGTGCCGAGGATCCTCGGAACCCCAACCAGCGACTCCACGACGCCTTGGAGGCCGCGTTGGCCGCCGGGTTCGGCCGGGGCGCCGCGCCCGCCGGCGAGGGATGGGCAGAACCTGGCGCCGATTCCGCCGACTCCACTGGCCCCACTGGTTCCGCTGGCTCCAGTCGCCCTACTGGCCCCGCTGGCCACAACGGCCCTGGCGTAGGCCCCGACCCCATCGTTGACCCGGATTTCGGCGCGAACGCCGACACCTTCATCGATGACCTGGCCGCCGAATCGGCGGAGGCCGCGGAGGCTGAGGCTTCGAAGGCCGCGGCGGCTGAGATGAAGGCCGGGATCGACGGCGAAACCACTGCGTCCTCTGAAACTTCGGAGGCTGCAGAAGCTGTAGAGGCTGCGGAGGCTGCAGACACCGCCGGAACCGTGGGAACCGGCACCTTCCCGCGAAGGAGACGGGGCAAACTCCAACCCGCGCGGGGCACCACATCGGTCGTCGTGGTCGCTAGAATCGACCAGCTGATGGCGATGACCGGCACCATTTCAACGGACACCAACGTGCGGATGTCCGTCGCCGAAGCAATCGAGAACGCCGACGCCCGCAACCTGTTCCTCCAGGTGATGGACTTCCGGGGCAGAACGCTCTATTTCGGCAGATCCAGGCGCCGCGGATCGATGGACCAATACCTGGCGTTGTTTGGCGAAGAAGGTATGAGTTCGGCGCCCGGATCGTCCGCGCCGGCGGCGTGGTGCCACATGCACCACACCACCGGCTGGCAACACGGCGGCAACACCGACCTTGACGATCTCACCCTGGTCGACGCGAAGACCCACGCCAACGTCGACGATTCCCGGCGCAACCCAAACAAATGGTGGACGCGCAAGGGAGTCGGCCCGGACGAACCCCGGGTGGTGTGGGTACCGCCCGCGTCGGCGGACCCGGAGCGCAAGCCGGCGGAAAACCAGCACCCCGCCGCCTGGGACAACCCGGGCAGAACAATCAGGAGAGACATGCGGCGCCCCTCCTAGGGGTCGCCGAGGATCTTCTGAAAGTCCCTCCAGAACCCCCCGGGAGCTGACGCTCCTCGAGACCCCTTAAGGTGCTGTCTTTCGGCCCCTAGAACAGGGCGCTCGCCATCCGGCGGCGGGCGTCCAGTGCGACGGGGTCCGCGGCGTCGAAAAGCTGCAGCAGGTCGAGCAGGCGATCCTTGACGGCGGCGCGATCGTCGCCGAACACCGTCGGCAAGAGAACCAGCAGGCGCTCGAGGGACTGCGCCGGGTCGCCGACAAGCATCTCCACGTCCGCGGCCTCCAACGCCAGCTCGACGTTCTTCGGGTCGGCGTCGGCGCGGGCGACCGGGTCGCTGGACCGGTCGATCTTCTGCGCGCGCGCCAGGAACGCCACGTTGGTCCGGGCGGCCTTCAAGGCGGCATTGGCGGGCTCGGACTTCAGGATCTCGTCGTACACCGCGACCGCCCCATCGAAATCGCCCTCGTTGAGCTTGTCCTCGGCGTCCGCCAGCCGCGGGTCATCGGTCGGGGCCTTCATGCCGCCGTCGGGCTCGCCGGCGTAATCCTCGCCCTCGCCCATCATCCGGGTACCCGCGGGCAGCCCCTTGAGGCGGCCCTTCGTCGCGTCATGCACCGCGGCAATCCACTGGTCCAGGTAGTCGCGGGTCTGCTCGCCGACGAACTGGCCGATGGGCTGCCCCATCGCCACGGCGGTGACCGTCGGCAAGGCCTGCACGCCGAAGGCACGGGCGACGTCGAACTGAGTGTCCGCATCGACCCACGCCAGGATCCAGTGGAGGTTCGCGGCACGCGCCATCTCCTCCAGCTCCATCCGCAGGCGCACCGTGTCCGGCGAACCCGCCGCCCCGATGAGCACGACGACGGGCACCTGCTCCGAACGGACGACGACCTCCGCCTGCAGGTTCTCCGCCGTCACCGTCACGACCGGCGGGATGCCCTCGCCCTGGTCCGAGATGCTCTCCTCGACGCGGGCCCGAGCCTCCGCCTCACGCTTGATCTGCTCCAAATCCACCGTGCCCGGGGGCGGCGGCGGGGTCGAGCACTCGCGGTGCCCGTCATGCGAGTGGCCGTGGGAGTGGGGGTGGGAGTGCGTCATTCGTGGTCCTTCATCGGGTTTCGAGCATCAATCGGGCGCCGCCGGCGCGACGCGGAGGGCGCCGCGGCGGGCGGGCCCGGCCGTC
>DUOR01000201.1 GCA_012838715.1 Actinomycetales bacterium | reverse complement strand
TGGATCTCGCCTCGCTGCAGTCCTGCGCCCCGCGGGCCGGGCTGGTGGTGGTCATCTCCGACTACCTCGGCGACCTGGCCTGGGCCCAGCCGCTGAAGGTGCTGGGCGCCCGCACGGACGTGCTGGCCATCCGGCTCATCGACCCGGCCGACGAGGCGCTGCCCGGCGAGGGCCCCGTGGTGCTGTCCGATCCGGGGACGGGGGAGAACCTCGAGGTCGACGTCGACGACGCCACCCGCGAGCGCTACGCCCGCGCCGCGGCCGCGCACACCGCCAAGGTGCTCAACGGCCTGCGCGCCGCCCGCGCCCGCGTCGTCGAACTGCGCACGGACCGCGACTGGGTCACCGACTTCGCCCGCCAGATGGCCCCGACCGCCCCGGGGGCGCCCCGATGACCACCCTCTTCGCGCATCCCCTCTGGCTCGCGGCCCTGCTGATTCCCCTCGCCGCGGCCGCCGGCTACGTCGTCCTGCAGCGCGGGAAGAAGCGGCGCTCGCTGGCGTTCGGCAACTTCACCATCGTCGCGGACGTCACCGGCAAGGGGAACCCGTGGCTGCGGCACCTGCCGGTGGTGGCGCTGCTGGTGGCGCTGACGCTGCTGATCATCGCCCTGGCCGGGCCGATCTCGGAGACCAAGGTGGCCCGCAACCGCGCCACCATCATGCTCACCGTCGACGTGTCCCTGTCCATGGCCGCCACCGACGTCGCCCCGGACCGCCTGTCCGCGGCGAAGCAGGCCGGCCGCGAGTTCATCGAGTCGCTTCCCGACGACCTCAACGTCGGCCTGGTCACCTTCGCCGGCCGCTCGCAGACGCCGGTGTCGCCGACCACGAACCACGAGACCGTCATCCGCGCGTTGGAGAGCGCGTCCCTGGACAACGCCACGGCCACCGGCGACGCCATCGCCGCGGCGACCGCCGCAATCCAGAACTTCGGCGAGGTCGTCACCGGGCCCGAGGGACCGCCGCCCGCGGCCATCGTCCTGCTGTCCGACGGCAAGCAGACCATCCCCACCGAACTCGACGACCCCCGCGGCGCCTACTCCGCCGCCGACGAGGCCGCGCAGCTGGGCATCCCCATCCACACGATTTCCTTCGGCACGATGGACGGCGTCATCGACATCGGCGGCGACCGCATCCCGGTGCCCATCGACGACGAATCCCTGATGGAGATCGCCAACCGCTCCGGCGGCGACTTCCACTCCGCGGAATCGCTCGACGAGCTCCGCGACGTCTACGACGCCCTCACCGACGACATCGGCTTCGAGCTCCAGCGCGCCGAGAATCCGCGGCCCTGGATGCTGGGCTCCTTCGCGGCGCTGCTCGTCGCGGTCGGCGCCGCGCTGTGGACCGGGCGCCGCGTCCCCTGACGTCGGCAAGCCGATCCGGCCCCGCCCGCACGGGGCGCGCGGAAACGCTCCGGTTAAGCTTGCCGTATGAGCGATGAGCATTTCGACGGTTCCTTCGATGCCGTTCTGCTGCTGTCCTTCGGCGGCCCGGAGAAGAAGGAGGATGTCCGCCCGTTCCTGGAGAACGTCACCCGGGGCCGCGGCATCCCGCCGGAACGCCTCGACGAGGTGGGCGAGCACTACTACGCCTTCGGCGGGAAGTCGCCGCTGAACGACCTGAACCGCGAGATCATCGCGAACCTGGAGAAGAAGCTCGCCGACGAGGGCATCGACCTCCCGGTCTACTTCGGCAACCGCAACTGGCACCCGATGGCGGAGGACACCGCCGAGAAGATGGCCGCCGACGGCGTGCGCCGCGCCCTCGTCTTCGCCACCAGCGCCTGGGCCGGATACTCCGGCTGCCGCCAGTACCACGAGGACATCGGCCGGGTGCTGGGGCACCTGGCGGACAAGGGCATCGAGCCGATTGAGCTGGAGAAGCTCCGCGGCTTCCACGACCACCCGCTGTTCATCGGGGAGTTCGCCGACGCCGTGCGCGCCGCCTACGCCCGCCTGCCGGAGGACCGCCGCGAGGGCGCCCGCCTCGTGTTCACCGCGCACTCCATCCCCGACTCCGCCGACGCGGCCTCCGGTCCCGCGGCGGAGGGCGGCAACCTGTACTCCCGACAGGTCAACGAGGCCGCCGCGCTGGTCGCCGCGCAGGTCGGCGTCAACGAGTTCGACGTGGTGTGGCAGTCCCGCTCCGGCCCGCCGTCCGTGCCGTGGCTCGAGCCGGACATCGTCGACCACATCGAGGCCATCCACGCCGACGGCGCCGGCGTCGACGCCGCGGTCGTCTGCCCGGTCGGCTTCGTCTCCGACCACATCGAGGTCGTGTGGGACCTCGACTCGGAGCTGCAGGACGAGATGGGCATGCACGACATCGTCATCGAGCGCGCCGCCACCCCGGGGCCCTCGGCCGCGTTCTCCGAGATGATCGTCGAGCTCATCCGCGAGCGCACCGACGGCGCGGAAGTCCGCCGCCTCGGCGAGGAGCCGCTGCTCGGCCGCGGCTGCGACGGCACGCCCTGCGCCGTCGACTGCTGCGTCCCGCAGCGCCGCCGCCCGCTGTAGGG
>DUOR01000023.1 GCA_012838715.1 Actinomycetales bacterium | reverse complement strand
CGAAGGGCGGAGAGAATTCCGCCCGGGCACCCCACCACGAGCGCGTCACCAGGGGGACGACATGCCGGGTATCCCACGACCGAACGACAATCAGCCGGACGACGAGCGACCGAACCCCAACCAGCCGGATCACACGCCGCCGAACACCAACCAGCCGAACGACGAGCGCCCGAACCCCGCTCCGGGCAACCCCGCCCGTTTCCGCAATGAGCGTCCCGGCGACCCGCTCGCCGAACTTGCGCGGGCCCGGAACCGCGGCGACCTCGCAATCGCGGTTGCCTGCACGCCGGAGCCGGACGACGACGTCGAGGATCATTGCGCCCTGATGGGCGGCCGCATCGGCGCCGGCAAGGGCCAGACCATGAAGTACTGCGACGTGGGCATCATGCTGCGCCGCATGCCGAAGTTCCGCGAGGACGCCGAATCCCGCGGGCACGTCCCCATGTTCACTCTGATCGTCATCGCGAAGGCGACCGAATCCGTCGACGATTCCCACATCCCCGCCCTCGAGGCGCATCTTCTCGCGGCTTTCACCCCGGCCAAGATCGACCAGGCGTTGCCGGGCCCTTTTTCCGTGCGCAACGGTCTCCGCAGGCTCATCAACGAACTCGAACCCGAGGTCACTCCCCCCGACGACGACGAATCGGTGCACCCGCGCACCGACGGCGAGGACCTTTCCATCCAGACCGACGGCCTCGGCGAGACCGCCGACTTCGGCATGCTCAAAGCACTTCTCACCCGCGACCGCATGGTCGAGCTCGAGGCGGCCCTCACCGCCGTCCGCGACGAGATCATCCGCGGCGGCGAGGAATGCACCTGGCCCGACGCGCTGATCCACATGGCGAGGGGCACGGTGCGGCCGCGGATGGTCATCAACATCTACCGCGATGCCGCCGGCGGTCCCGCGTGGCTCGAGGGCGCGGGCTGGCTGGATCGCGTGGCCACCGAGGAATGGTGCGGCCGCGCCACCCACATGCGGTGGTCCGGCGACTCCCGCATCGGCGGATACGTGCCGGGCGAGGCCCAGAAGGCCCGCGTCCGCGGTCGCGACGGCACGTGCCGCTTCCCCGGGTGCGAGACGCCGGCCCACAAATGCGACATCGACCATATCCAGCCGTACGACCACGACGACCCGGCCGCGGGAGGACCAACCGACACGCGAAATTTGCATTGCCTCTGTCGCCGCCACCACAACCTCAAGACCGCGGGCCTGTGGGACGTGACCAAGCATGCCGACGACTCGGAGACCTGGACCTCCCGCGACGGTTCCGAGACCCTGGCGAGCGTCCCGACCGGCCCCATGGCGGGGCTCGGCCGGCAGACCTTCGACCAGCGGGCCACGCGCACCGCGGAAACCCTCCGCTCCTTCAACCGGAGGAAGATGCGCGACACGGCGGACTTCGAGGAAATGGAGCGGGCCACCAAGGCGGCCCGGGACCAGGCCGCCCACGACGAAGCCCACGAGAACTACCGCCGGGACATGGCCGACCATCCGCGCAAGCTCCGGGAGCACGCGGAATATATGGAGGCCCTGCGGCTCGCCGAGGACGAAGGGTGGGCGCAGCCGGAGGACCCCGACGCCCGGGCACTCCGGATTCACCGGAGCTGGGCGCCGTTCACCCCGGGCCCCGTCCTCCTCAACCCGCCGCTGTCACCCCGCGGCCGACGGAAGCACCGCTCATCCGCGGAGCAGCCCCCGCGCGCCCCGCAGCCCCCGCCGCCGATTCCGGGAATCCCGTTCTGATGCGGGTTGATTCTGATGCGGGTTGATTCTGATGCGGCCAGATGCGACAACCGCAACCCCGGGGCAACGCCCGTCAGCGCTGCTCCAGCAGGGCCGAGTCGACGTCGCCGTGGCGGGAGCAGGTGGCGTCCCAACCGTCGGGCCGCACCTGCACGACCATGCGGCGGCCGCACAGCTGGCAGTACCGCGGCGCCTCCAGCCCGGCGCGGGCGGAGACGGATCGCCGCCGGACTTCGCCCTCGGCGAGGTTGGCGCCGGTGAAAGGGTCGTAGATCGGGTCGTCGGCAAGCAGGATGGCGCGCAGCAGCGTGCCCTGCCCCTCGCCCGGCTTCGTCGCGCGCACCGTGGGGCGGCGACCCCACGGCGACGCGGTGCCGGATCCGGCGCTGGTTCCGGTGGTCATCGGTCAGACCGTCGCGTTCAGGGCCTTGATGGGCAGGCGGATTTTGCCCAACAGGTCGAGGTCCTCCTCGGCGGGACGGCCGAGGGTGGTCAGGTAGTTGCCCACGATGACGGCGTTGATGCCGCCGAGCAGGCCCTGCTCCGCGCCGAGGTCGCCGAGGGTGAGCTCGCGGCCGCCGGCGAAACGGAGGATGGTCTTCGGCAGGGCGAGGCGGAACGCGCCGATGGCGCGGAGGGCGTCCTTCGCGGGGAGCGGCTCACGGCCCTCGAACGGGGTGCCCGGGCGGGGGTCGAGGAAGTTCATGGGGACTTCGGTCGGGTCGAGGGCCGCGAGGTCCTGGGCGAACTCGGCGCGCTGCTCGAGGGTTTCGCCCATGCCGAGGATGCCGCCGGAGCAGACCTCCATGCCGGCGTCGCGGACCATCCGGAGGGTTTCGGCGCGGTCTTCCCAGGAGTGGGTGGTCACGACGTTCGGGAAGTGCGACTTCGCGGTCTCGAGGTTGTGGTTGTAGCGGTGGACGCCGGCGCGGGCGAGGCGGTCGACCTGGTCCTGGGTCAGGATGCCGACGGATGCCGCGACGTTGATGTCGACCTCCGCCTGAATCGCCTTGACGGCCTGCTCGAGCTGCGACAGCAGGGACTCGTCCGGGCCCTTGACGGCGGCGACGATGCAGAATTCGGTGGCGCCGGTCTTCTGGGTCTGCTTCGCGGCGTCGACGAGGGCGGGGATGTCCAGCCAGGCGCTGCGCACCGGCGACTGGAACAGGCCGGACTGCGAGCAGAAGTGGCAGTCCTCGGGGCAGCCGCCGGTCTTGAGGGAGATGATGCCCTCGACCTCGACCTCCTCGCCGCACCACTTCAGGCGGACCTCGTGGGCGAGGGCGAGGAGTTCGTCGATGCGGTCGTCGTCGAGCCGGAGCACGGCGAGCGTCTCGGCGTGGTCGAGGCCTTCACCCCGTCCGAGCACCTTCTCCCGGGCGAGTTCGAGGATGTCGGTGGTGGCGTCAGCGGTCATGGGTGCTCCTGGTCGGCGGTACGGGGGTCATCGCGGATGAAACCTGAACGATGTTCGAGTGCGAATGTACCCCGGTTCCCGAACAGTGTTCAAGAAACGCCCCGGCCACCCCTCCCGGCACTTTGGTTAACCTGGCGATGTGCAGCTGACCAAGGACATCATCATGGACGCGGCGCTGGAGATCCTCGACGAGTTCGGCCTCCAGGACTTGACCATCCGCCGCCTCGCCCGGCACCTCGACGCCGCCGCCGGCGCGATGTACTGGCATTTCCCGTCCAAGCAGGCCCTCCTCGGCGCCGTCGCCGACCGCCTCCTGGAGCCGCTGCGCGAGTTCGGCACCGACCCGGACGCCGACTGGCGCGCCAATGCCCGGGCGTTCGCGGTGGCCCTGCACGATTGCCTGACCTCCCACCGCGACGGCGCGGAAGTCGTGTCCGCCGCGCTGGCCACCAGCACCGCGACGGTGCGGCCGGCGGATCTGCTCGCCCCCATGCTTGCCGACGCCCCGGCCCTCGCCTCTGCGGACGACACCGGGGACGCGGCGGCCACGCTCGTCTACTTCATCCTCGGCGCCACGGTCGACGAGCAGACCGCGGGCCACCTCGCCGAAGTGTCCGGCGGCGACGCGCCCGGCCACTCGGACCGGAGGATCGCCAACGGCACGGCGCTGATTCTGGCGGGCATGGCGTCGGAAAGCTGACCGGGCCCCGCAAGAGGTTCCACCCGGCGGGCCGCGCGTCACTTACCGTGCTTTCAGCCACGCTATGGTTATTCCCATGACAAATGTGCGCATGGTCGGCGACTACCAGGTCTGGCCCGGAGATCAGTACCCCCTCGGATCCACCTATGACGGGGCGGGCACCAACTTCGCACTCTTCTCGGATGTCGCGGAACTCGTGGAGCTGTGCCTCATCGACAAGGAAGGCAACGAAACCCGCATCCCGCTGGAGGAGGTCGACGCCCACATCTGGCACTGCTACCTCCCCGGCGTCGCCCCCGGCCAGCGCTACGCCTACCGCGTGCACGGCCCGTGGGACCCGCACAACGGGCACCGCTGCGACCCGAGCAAGCTGTTGGTCGACCCCTACGCCAAAGCGTTCGACGGCGACTTCGACGGCCACACCTCCCTGTTCAGCTACGACATGGAGGACCCGTCGAAGCGCAACCAGGAGGACAGCCTCGGCCACACGATGACGTCGGTGGTCATCAACCCGTTCTTCGACTGGGCCACCGACCGCGCCCCGAACCACTCCTACGCGGAGACGGTCATCTACGAGGCCCACGTCAAGGGCATGACCATGACCCACCCGGACGTGCCGGACAGCCTCCGCGGCACCTACGCGGGCCTGGCGCACCCGGCGATCATCAACTACCTGAAGGACCTCGGCGTCACCGCGATCGAGCTGATGCCGGTGCACCAGTTCCTGCAGGACGATCGCCTGCGTGAACTGGGCATGCGCAACTACTGGGGCTACAACACCTTCGGCTTCTTCGCCCCGCACCAGGACTACGCCGCGTCGACGAAGCCGGGCGGCGCCGTCAGCGAGTTCAAGGGCATGGTCCGCGCGTTCCACGACGCCGGCATCGAGGTCATCCTCGACGTGGTGTACAACCACACCGCCGAGGGCAACCACATGGGCCCGACGATCTGCTTCCGCGGCATCGACAACAGCGCCTACTACCGCCTCGTCGAGGGCGACGAGTACCACTACATGGACTACACGGGCACCGGCAACAGCCTGAACGTCCGCCACCCGCACACGCTGCAGCTCATCATGGACTCCCTTCGCTACTGGGTGTCCGAGATGCACGTCGACGGTTTCCGCTTCGACCTCGCGTCGACGCTGGCCCGCGAATTCCACGACGTCGACCGCCTGGCGGCGTTCTTCGACCTCGTGCAGCAGGACCCGATCGTCAGCCAGGTGAAGCTCATCGCCGAGCCGTGGGACGTCGGCGAGGGCGGCTACCAGGTGGGCAACTTCCCGCCGCAGTGGACCGAGTGGAACGGAAAGTACCGCGACACCATCCGCGACTACTGGCGCGGTGAGCCGTCGACGCTGGGCGAGTTCGCGTCCCGCATCACGGGCTCCTCCGACCTGTACGCCAACAACGGCCGCCGCCCGACGGCGTCGATCAACTTCGTCACCGCCCACGACGGGTTCACGCTGAACGACCTGGTCAGTTACAACCACAAGCACAACATGGCCAACGGCGAGGACAACCGCGACGGCGAGAGCCACAACCGGTCGTGGAACTGCGGCGTCGAGGGCTACACCGACGACGAGACCATCCTGCGGCTGCGGGCCCAGCAGCGCCGGAACTTCCTGACCACGCTGCTGCTGTCCCAGGGCACGCCGATGATCAGCCACGGCGACGAGATGGGCCGCAGCCAGAAGGGCAACAACAACGTCTACTGCCAGGACAATCAGCTGGCGTGGATGGACTGGAACCAGGTCCGCACCAACTCGGAGCTGGTCGATTTCCTGCGGTTCCTCATCCAGCTGCGGTCGGATCACCCGGTGTTCCGCCGCCGCCGCTTCCTGAAGGGCGGCCCGCTGGGCGCGGAGACCGACGACCGCGACATCGCGTGGCTTACCCACGAGGGCCGTGTGATGACGCAGGAGGACTGGGACTTCGACTTCGGCAAGTCACTGATGGTCTGGCTGAACGGCAAGGCGATCGAGGAGCCGGATCGCCGCGGCCAGCGCGTCGTCGACGACAGCTTCCTGCTGTGCTTCAACGCTCACCACGAGGACATCACCTTCCAGATCCCGGGCACGGAATACGCCCCGATGTGGGAGGTCATCCTCGACACCACCGAGCTGACGGGCCGCCCCACGCGGGAGCGGATCGTCGAGCCCGAGGGTGAGCTGCGGGTGCCGGCGCGGTCGACGATTGTGCTCATCGAGAAGCACTAGCCGGGCACCGGGGTCAGGCCGCCATCCGGTCGAAGTCGTTCTGGGTGTTGAGCCAGTATTCGGCGTCGGTGCCGAAGTAGCCGGCGAGGCGGTTGGCGAGGTCCGGGCTGACGGAGGTCCGGCCGGAGCGGAATCGTTCGAGGCTGGAGCTGGGGACGTCGATGGCGACGGCGAGGCGGTAGATGCTCAGGCCGCGGGGCTCGAGGAAGCGATCGTTGAGGACGGTTCCGGGGTGCTGGATCATCGGGACTCTCCTGTTCCATGGGCTGGTGTGGCCGGGGCCAACCGTATCCGGAGTGGGCGGCGTGCGCCTGACGGGGGACGGGGTCGTCGGGATTCTTTTGCGGACAATAATGAGGCTTAACTCACATTCGCGCAACGGTGTTACCCCCATCACACCCCCAGTGCGAATTCTTCGCAAATGATGGCCGGGCTACGATCGTCGGCATGCCCAACCCCGCCAGCACCCCGCCCCCCGCCCTCGACTTCCACCTGTCGGGGGCAGTAGTCCGCGTGACCGGCGAGGAGGTCACGGTGTCGCGGAAGGCGCGCACGCGCAGCGCCGAACTCGGCCCCGTCACCGCCGCGCTTTCCGACGCCGGGGGCGCCGCGACCCTGATCGGCCCGGGCACCTGGACGCCGGGCCGGGTCAAGTTCGCGT
>DUOR01000022.1 GCA_012838715.1 Actinomycetales bacterium | reverse complement strand
GGCGCCTCGCGCCCGGCGTCGGCGCCCTGCTGCTCCGTGCCCGGGGCCCCGTGCCCCGCAGCCTGGCGCCCCGCGGCCCGCGTTAAGCGTCGTGGCGGACGCGGGCGGGGAAGTCGTCGGCGGAGACCATGGCGTTGATGGTGTCGGCGTCGGCGTAGGAGGCGGTGGCGCCGAGCGAGCGGACGGCGTGGGCGCCGGCGCAGGTGCCCAGTGCGACGGCGCGGCCGAGGTCGCCCCCGCGGGCGAGTTCGGCGGCGATGGTGCCCACGAAGGCGTCGCCGGCGCCGGTGATGTCGACGGTCTCCTCGTCGGGGACGACGACTGCGGGCTGGTGCCAGATGATTCCGTCGCCGCCGTCGACTTCGGCTTCTGCGTAGATGCTGCCGCGGTCGGACATGGAGATGACCACGGAGGGGCAGTAGTTCAGCAGGGCGCGGACCTGGGCGTTGATGTCGGCGCGGCGGATGCCTTCGGATTCGCCGAGTTCGCGGAGCACCTGCCAGGCCTCGGTCTCGTTGACGATGAGCGGGTCCGCCGTGTCGATGAGCGTCGGCGTGACCACGGTGACGGGCGCCAGGTTCAGGATGAAGCGGGTGCCGTGCAGGTTGGCCAGCATGCCGAGGGATTCGGTGGCGTCGGGGCGCAGTTCCCCCTGGGCGAGCAGCACGTCGGCGGGGATGATCTCGCCGGTGAAGTCGGTGGGGTCGGTCGCGATGTTGGCGCCGCGGGAGACGAACACGATGTGCTCGTCACCGCCGGACGTCGCGATGAACGCGCTGCCGGTGGGGTGATCCCAGGTGGTTTGGACGGAGTGCACGTCGACGCCGTGCGCGGAGAGTTCCGCCATGACGAAGTCGGCGGCGGTGTCCTCTCCAACGGTGGCGGCCATGATGGCGCGGACGCCGGTGTGGGCGACGGCGGACGCCTGGTTGGCGCCCTTGCCGCCGAGGGCGTCCTCGCGATCCTCGACGATGGCGGATTCGCCGGGTGCGGGGAAACCGGGGACGGAGACGAGGGTGTCGAGGTGGATGGATCCGCAGACGACGACGGTGGGGTCGCCGGGCGCCGGGTCGGGCATCAGGCGTTCGACGGCGGCGTCGATCGGCTGGATGGTGCGGTGCCGACCGGAGTCGGAACGGTGTGCGGGCATCATGCCTTCAACTCTGCCACGTGCGTGATTGCGCCGCCGGGCGCGAGCTTCCTGGTGGGGTGATTTCCCGCTGGGTGCAGCGGGTTTCGGTCGCCGCCGGGGAGCGGTCGCTTTCCGACGGCCCCGCGTCCGGGCGTGTCCGCGTTCTTGCTATCTTTTGATGGTCGCCTTTCGGCGGCCGTCGCGCGGCTACCGCGCGGTGGCCGTGGTGCGGCGGCCGCCCCGTTTTCCGGGGTTTGCCCCTGTAGCTCAGTCGGTTAGAGCCGTGGACTCATAATCCATAGGTCGCGGGTTCGAGCCCCGCCGGGGGCACTTTCTTTTTGCCGGGTCGCGGTTGAACCGGGGATTGCCCGGGAAGGGCCCGTCCTAATCGGAACCGCTTGAATCGGGGTTCACCGCCGGGAGTGTGCGGTTAGGTCGTGGGGCGCGACGCGGGGCCGGGCTCGTCGTCGGAATCGCCGCCGGCACCCGCCTCGCCGGTGCCCGAACCGTCCGCGCCCTCCGAGCCGGTGTTGCTGATCTGCGAGGGGTTCTTGCCGCTCCAGCGGAAGAAGTTCCACAGGCGCTGGTTGGGGTCGCGTTCGTATTCGCGGGCCTGGTAGTCGAAGACGGGGAGGCCCCAGCCGCGCCAGATGGCGAAGAGGCGGGTGATGAAGGCGAAGGCGACGGAGATGATGATGGTCGCGGTTTCCGGGGTGCCGGCCCAGTCGAGCAGGAAGTAGACGATGGTGGCCAGCAGGGCGATGGAGGCGTAGAGCTCCTTCTGGAACACCAGGGGCACGCGGTCGCAGAGGAGGTCGCGGAGCACGCCGCCGAAGGCGCCGGTGAGGACGGCGGCGACGACCGCGATGACGAAGCCGTGCCCCATTTCGATGGCGATGCGCGTGCCGATGACGGCGAAGGCCGACAGTCCGATGGCGTCGAGCACGAGGAACAGCACCCGGAAGTACTTCATCAGGAAGGAGATGGACACCGTGAGAATCGCGGCGCCGATGATGAGCAGCAGCTACTGGGGGTTCGCCACCCAGACCAGCGGGTAGTGCCCGAGAATCAGGTCGCGGATGGTGCCGCCGCCGATGGCGGTGACGCACGCGATGGTGGATACGCCGAAGAGGTCCATCTTCTGGCGGCCGGCGGCCAGTGCGCCGGTCATCCCTTCGGCGGTGATGCCGATGACCCACAGGATATGGAGCAGCATGATTCAACGGTAGTCCATCGGCGGGTGACGCCGGGCACAACCCGGCGGACCGGTGGCCGGGTCGGTCGGCGTACGCGGGACGCAATCCGGGTGCCGCGGGGCCGCAATCCGG
>DUOR01000200.1 GCA_012838715.1 Actinomycetales bacterium | reverse complement strand
TGCCGGCGCCACCCAGCAGCGCCGGCACCACACCGGCGACCGCGTCACGGTCGACCGACAAAGCGGCGGCGCAGAGGTCATCGTCGAGAATCTTGTTGACCACCACCGAACCCAGTGGCAGCCCCACCTCGCGCAGCTCGTCGAGCGACTCGATGGACTCGCGGACCGGCAGTGGCTCGGCCAGGGTCACCATGTGCACCTGGACGGCGTCGGAACGCAGGAACGCGGCGGTGTCCCGGGCCTGCCGGTGAATCGGGCCGGTCGTGGCCAGCTCGCCCAACGCCCGGGTCACGTCGAGGAAGCGCGCGATGCGGCCCGTCGGCGGCGCGTCCACGACGACCGCCTTCCAGTCCCCGCGCCGCGCCTCCGCCACCACGTACCCGCTGAGCAGCACGTCCCGCAGGCCCGGGGCGATGGCCGTGGCGAACTCGGTCACGCCGAACCGGCGCGCCGCACCGACCGCCAACGAGGAGCTGACGTTGGTGGACATGTAGTCCTCCAGCACCACCTCCGCGTCCAGCGAGCAGGCGAACACCTCGCCGCCGCCCTCCGCCGTCGCCACCTTCTCCGGCGAATCCGGCAGGCGGGAAAGCCCCAGCGTGGCGGCCACCGACGGGCGCCGCTCCACCTCCAGGAGAAGGACGCGGCCCCCGCCCGCCGCCAACGACAGCGCCAACGCGCCGGCGACGGTCGACTTGCCGGTACCGCCCTTCCCGGTCACCACATGCACTGCCGTCGAAGAATCATCCACGGCCTCCACAGTAGACGGGGGCCGGAGCTATCGTGTGAGCATGAGCACAACTTGGGAATACGCCACCGTTCCGCTTCTCACCCACGCCACCAAGCAGATCCTCGACACCTGGGGCGAGGACCGGTGGGAGCTCGTCACGGTCCTGCCCGGCCCCACCGGCGAACAGCACGTCGCATACCTGAAGCGTCCTAAGGAGGACTGATCATGTCCGATTCCACCGTCACCGCCCGCCTCTCCGAACTCGGCATCGAACTGCCGCCCGTCGCCGCGCCCGTCGCGGCCTACGTCCCCGCCAACCGCGTCGGCGACCTGGTCTACACCTCCGGCCAGCTGCCCTTCGTGGACGGCGAACTCACCCACAAGGGCAAGGTCCGGGACATCTCCGCGGCCGGCCACTCCGACACCAGCGGTTCCGTGTCCCCCGACGACGCCAAGACCGCCGCCCGCACCGCCACCCTCAACGCGCTGGCCGCCATCCATGACCTCGTGGGCATCGACAACGTGGCCCGCGTCGTGAAGGTCACCGGTTTCGTCGCCTCCGCCGACGGCTTCACCGGCCAGCCCGGCGTCATCAACGGCGCCTCCGAGCTGCTCGGCGAGATCTTCGGCGAGGCCGGGCAGCACGCCCGCTCCGCCGTGGGCGTCAACGAGCTTCCCCTCGGCACCCCCGTCGAGGTCGAGCTCACCGTCCAGGTCCGCGGGTAAATCCGCCGCGAGCCACTTGCCGACGCCGCCCAATCGGCCATCCGCCCGGCCCGCCCCATCCCCGCCACCCCTCTGACCGGGGCGGGGAGGGGCGGGCCGGGGCGAAACCGGGCCCCCGGCAACGTAGGATGGTGGGCATGCAGCATCCCGCGTACAGCCAACTGCGTCCCATCTCCGAGTCGGTCGGCGTCGTCCTGTGCCCGAACCCCAGCTACAGCTCGCTGGAGGGCACGAACGCCTACGTCATCAAGGCGGAAGGCGACTCCCGGAGCATCGTCGTCGACCCCGGGCCGGAGGACGAGGGCCACCTCAACGTCCTGCACAGCAAGGCCGGTGACGTGGCGCTGATCCTGCTGACGCACCGCCACGGCGACCACGCCGACGGCGCCCTGCGCCTCCGCCAGCTCACCGGTGCCCCCGTCCGGGCTTTCGACGAGCGCTACTGCTCCGACGGCGCCGAGCCGCTCACCGACGGCGAGCGCATCGTCGTCGACGGCATCACCCCGCAGGTCGAGGTCGTGGCCACCCCCGGCCACACCGCAGACTCGGTGTGCCTCTTCGTCCACACGGGCGACGGCGACGACGACGTCGAGGGCATCATGACCGGCGACACCATCGCCGGCCGCCACACCACCATGATCTCCGAGACCGACGGCGACCTGTACCAGTACATGGAGACCCTGCGCCTGCTCGACGAGCGCGGCGAGGGCGTCCGCCTGCTGCCGGGCCACGGCGAGGACCTCCCGGACATCACCGTGATGACCCGCAAGTACATCGAGCGCCGCGAGCAGCGCCTCGCCCAGGTCAAGGAAGCCCTGGCGAAGCTCGGCGAGGACGCCACCGTCGGCGACATCGTCGACGAGATCTACACCGACGTCGACCCGGTGCTGCGCCACGCCGCCGAGCAGTCGACCCGCGTGACCCTGCGCTACATCGAGGAGCACCCGGGCGAGTAAGCGCCCACGGGAACCCCGGAACGCGACGAAGGGGCCGGCACCATCACGGTGCCGGCCC
>DUOR01000199.1 GCA_012838715.1 Actinomycetales bacterium | reverse complement strand
CCGCCGCCACCAACGTGGATTGCCCGGGCCTGGTGCTCGGCCCGGGTGAGGATCAGTGGCTCGACCGCGGCAACCCGCGTCGTCTCGCGGTGAACTGGGCCGGGGACGTCATCTTCCGTGAGGTCGACAACGCCACGCAGGCCGGTTTCTCCGAGACGAAGCTGCTGCGCCGCCTGGCCGGTTTCTCCAAGTCGAACGTCCGCCACCAGGAGACCGCCCGCGCGATGCTGACCGGCTGGCTGCTGGCCACCGTCGACGGCGACAAGGATTACAAGGACTTCCTGGACCCGGACGCGAAGATCAAGGGCACCACGTACCGCTCCATGGATTGGCTGCGCGACCAGCTGCCCGAGACGGAGTACCAGGTCCTCGCCGGCCAGCCGCACAGCCTGGTGGGCAAGCCGGAGACCCTGGTCACCGAGTCGAACGCCACCCCGTTCTCGAAGTTGCGCGACAACTAGGGGCGTCCGCCGCTCCATCAACCCCGGTTCAGGATTGCCTGGACCGGGGTCGTTTCATGTTCGGGCCGTCCGGTTCCCCCGTGCCCGACGGTGAAGCCCCGGGCGAGCAGTTCCCCGCCCTTCGCCGTGGTTGTTCCCCTGGTGCGCCGACCTTTGGTGCGTTCGGCGAGTTCCGTGAGTTGGCGGCGCGCATCCTTCATGGCCGATTCGAACCGTTCGCGCTGGATGGCGGCGTTGTCGTGGTACCGCTGCACCGCCGCGTCATAGCGGGCGCGCTGCACGGGGTCCATGGTCACCACCCTCCCGCGGTCGGCATGTCGCCGAGGTTCCCGGAGCCACCGTCATTGGCCGCCACGGCCGGTTCGGCCGGACCGGTCGATTCGGCCGGACCGGTCGATTCGGTCGGCATGGGTTCGGTCACCGGCGCGGGCGCGGGCCCGACGGCGGGGGCCGGTGCGGTGGTCGGCGTTGTTGCGCCGTCGGCAGCGGGGCTTCCCGACGCCTGCCCCGCGTCATCCCCGCCCGTCGTCATCGCGACCTTGCCGGGCGGCGGCGCCGGCTCGGGTTCCGAGTCGTACACCGCAATCGGGTCAGGCTCGGGCACGGGCTCCGGCTCGGGTGCCAACTCGGGTTCGGACTCCGGCGCCGCCTGGGGCTCAGATTCGGGCTCAGGCTCCGGTTCCGGTTCGGCTGGCGTCTCCGCCGCCGGTTCGCATTCCTCCGCAACGGTCGCCGGCGCCGGTTCCTCGCAGGGCTCCGGGGCGCAGTCGAAGGACACCGTCGGGACGCATCCGTCGGGCATCGAGAAATCGAGCATCGCACCGACCGACCCCGCGGCGGCGATCCCGGCACTCACGGCACCGTGGACGACCCCGCTGACCGCCCCGGCCACCGCGCCCGCGAGCGAACCGGCGCCCGCCCCGGCGCCGGACGCGGCTCCCGCGCCTGCGGCAGATCCCGACGCAGCACCAGTTCCAGCCCCGGCCGCTGCCCCAGCTCCAGCCCCAGTCCCACCGACATCTCGGACTCCGACCGGAACCGTCTGCGCGGGCTCGTGCGCCGGAGCAGGCACGGGCGCGGCCACCGGCGCTTCCTCGCATTCCACGACGTCGGGGCACTCGGGTGGGGCGGGCAGCACCGCACCCTCGGCGTCCGCGATGGCGCAGTCGAGCACCCCGCCGATGCATTCGTCGCGGGCGGCGACCACGCCGAGCATGCACTCGACCAGGGCGTTCGCCGTGGCCGAGGCGATCTCCCCGGCGGCCGGACCGGCCCCGGGCACGGGCGCCAT
>DUOR01000198.1 GCA_012838715.1 Actinomycetales bacterium | reverse complement strand
CCGCCGGAGGCGCGTTACGACGCCGCCGCGTCCCGCCCGCCCGTCGACCCGAACGGCACGCAGGTCCAGCCTTCGCTGGCGCCGGACGACCGCACCCCGGAGGAGCGCATCCCGGAGATTTACGAGCACGAGCGCATCATCGTCGGCGTGGACCAGTCCCTGAACCTGCTGGGTTTCCGCGACACCACGACGGGCGAGCTGTCCGGTTTCGAGGTGGCGCTGGCGAAGGAAATCTCCCGCGACATCTTCGGCGACCCCGATCTGGTGGACTTCCGCTACGTCGACTCGACGGAGCGCATTTCCTCGCTGCAGGAGGGCCGCGTGGATCTGGTGGTGCGCACGATGTCGGTGACCCCGGCGCGCGAGCAGGCCGTCGATTTCTCCGCGCCGTACCTGACCGCCCGGGCGGGCATCCTGGTGCCCTCGGGATCGGACATCGAGGATGAGACGGATCTGGCGGGGCGGCGGGTGTGCGTGGCGGCCGATTCGACGCCGGAGGAGATCGTCCGCGCGACGGCCCCCGACGCCACCCTGCTGCTGGTGCGCAGCTGGTCCGACTGCCTCGTGGCGCTGCAGCAGTTCCAGGCCGACGCGGTGGTGTCGGACGACACCATCCTCGCCGGCATCAACGACCAGGACCCGGCGACGGTCATCGTCCGCCGCGGCCTGAGCACCGAGTTCTACGCCGTCGCCGTCGCCGAGGACCACGAGGGGCTGGTGCGCCAGGTCAATTCGACGCTGGAGCGCCTGCGCGCCGACGGCACCTGGCAGCAGCTGTACAACCAGTGGCTGGAGACCTTCCTGCCCGGCGGCACGCAGCCCTACGCCCGCTACGCCGAGGAAACCCCCGAACCCGAGGACGATTCCGGCGAGACCACGGAGGAGGGGCGATGACCGACGCCAAGCGCCGCGACGACGCCGATTTCCGCTCCGGCGGCCCCCTGGGCCCGGACTCCGTGCGGACGCCGGTGACCGGCGGTTCGTCCGGCGGCACGTCGGCGAGCGGCGCGTCGGGAAGCACGTCGGCGAGCGGCACCTCGGCGAGCACCTCGGCGAGTGGCACGTCGGCAAGCGGAGCGGGCGCGGCAACCGGCGCGGTACCCGAGTCGGGCCCGGCGACGGAGGCCGTCGCGTTCGATCCCTTCGCCGACGACGAGGAGTCGCAGCCCGCGACCGCCGCGGTGCCCTTCGACCCCTTCGCCGACGACGAGGACGATGAATCGGAGCCGGCGACGTCGGCGGTGCCCTTCGACCCTTTCGCCGACGACGATGACGACGACACGGGCCCGGCGACCGTCGCCGACCCGTCGGCCGAGTCGCACCGCCGCGCGATGGAGACCTTCCGCGAGCGCCGGACCCGCGTGCGGCAGGGCCGGACCGTCGCCGACGGCATGGTGCAGCTGCCGTTCATCCCGCCGACGAACCCGCTGGACGCCGTGATGAGCGACGAAAAGGTCGCGTCCAGCAACAAGCCCGAACCGAAGCTCAAGCGCGGCGAGCTGGTCGCCGGGCAGTACGAAATCGTCGGCCCCATCGCGCACGGCGGCCTGGGCTGGATTTACCTGGCCAACGACCACAACGTGTCGGACCGCTGGGTCGTGCTCAAGGGCATGATGGCCGACCCGAACGACATGGACATGGCGGTCGTCCAGGCGGAGCGGGAGTTCCTGGCGGAGATCACGCACCCGGGAATCGTGAAGATCATCAACTTCATCGACTCCGCCGGCGGCGAGACGGGCTTCATCGTCATGGAGTACGTCGGCGGGCCGTCGCTGCGGCAGCGCCGCCGCGCGCAGCCCGACGGGGTGATGCCCGTCGACGTCGCCACCGGCTACATCCTGGAGGTGCTGCCGGCGCTGGATTACCTGCATTCGCGGGGCGTCGTCTACAACGACCTGAAGCCGGACAACGTGCTGCTCACCGAGGACCAGGTGAAGCTCATCGACGTCGGCGCGGTGACGGGCATCGGCGCCTACGGGCACATTTACGGCACGCCGGGGTTCCAGGCGCCGGAGGTCGGCAGGACGGGCCCGACGGTGGCGTCGGACATTTACACCGTGGGCCGGACGTTGGCGTCGCTCATCGCGGAGTTGCCGTCGACGAACGGCGTGTACGACCCGGGCCTGCCCTCCCCCACGGATGAACCGCTGTTCCGCCGGTACCTGTCGCTGTACCGCCTGCTGCTGCGGGCCTGCGACCCCGACCCGGACAAGCGTTTCCACTCCGCCGAGGAGATGTCCACCCAGCTGACGGGCGTGCTCCGCGAAATTCTGGCGGTGCGCGACGGCGTGCAGTACCCGCACGTGCATTCCCTGTTCTCCCCGCAGCGTTCGACCTACGGCACGAAGCACCGGGTGTTCCGCACGGATCAGATCGTCGACGGCATCGCCCGCGACGTCACCATCACGCCGCTGGAGATCACGGCGGCGCTGCCGGTGCCGCTGGTCGACCCGAGCGACCCGGGCGCCCGCCTGCTGTCGGCGTCGTCGTTCACGGAGCCGGGCGAGCTCATCGACACCCTGACCGCGTCGATGGGCAACCCGGAGTACTCGGCGTCGGTGGAGATTCCCCTGGCCATCGTCCGCGCCCAGCTGGACCTCGGGTCGACCGAGGAGGCCCGCGCGGGCCTGCGGGGCGCTCCCCCGCGGTTGCGCCGGGACTGGCGGTGGGAGTGGTACGCGGGCGTCACCGAGTTGCTTCTCGACGACTATGACTCGGCGTTGGCCTCCTTCAACCGCGTCCTGGCGATGCTGCCCGGCGAGCCGGCGCCGAAGCTGGCGTTGGCGGCCACGCTGGAGCTGCTGATGCAGCGCGACGGCGTCACCCGCCGCCAACTGCTCGATCCGCTGACCGCGCGGGCGACGGCGAACCTGGACCAGCAGTTGGGTGAACTTCCGGAGTCGATGCTGCGGCACCTGACGCCGACGTGGACCACGGAGGCGACGGACGCGGAGGCGATGCGTTTCCACGCGCTGCGGTTGTACGCGATGGTGTGGGCGACCAACCCGTCGACGGTGTCGTCGGCGTTCGGCCTGGCCCGCCAGTTGACCGTGGAGGGGCAGCACGAGATGGCCATCTCGATGCTGGATCGCGTCCCCACGGCATCCCGCCATCACCGGCTGGCGAAACTGACCACCATCCTGCTGCTCACGTCGGGTGCCCCCGAAACGCTGACGGAGTCGCGCATTCGACGGGCGGCCCGCCGACTGGTCGAACTGCCGACGAACGAGCCACGGCTGGAGCAGCTGCGCATCGCGGTGATGGTGGCGGCCCTGAACTGGCTGCGGGCCGGTGACCTGGAACAAGCCGCCAGCCGCAACGAACTTTTCGACGTCCCCTTCACCGTCGAGGGGTTGCGCGGCGGCCTGGAATCCGGGTTGAGGCTGCTGGCCCGCAGCTCCCCCTTCCCCAGGCACCGGTACCACTTGGTCGACATGGCGAACATGATTCGGCCCCGAACGTGGCGCTGACTTTCGGGGCCCCGGATCGTAAGGTAAACCGCATGACCGGTAAGCACCGTAAGCCTTCTCGTTTCAGCCGCACGACCCGCGTGGCGGCGCCGCTCGCCCTGGCCCTCGGCCTCGGCGCGGCCCCCGCCACCGCCGGCGCCAACCCGCT